>JADGPY010000089.1 GCA_017882205.1 Chitinophagaceae bacterium | reverse complement strand
TTTAGATCCACGCATTTTGTAGACGGAGTAACTCTAATAATCCTAAAATCCTTTAATCTTAGTCCTGTTTATACTTTTTTGTACAAATAGCCTTATTTTTGCATTATGACAATAGAAGTATATCCGAAAAAGAATTCTATAGAAGATGACCGCAGTACTATAGAAAGAACTGTTCTCAGCGAATATAAATACGGTTTCGTAACTGATATTGATGCCGATGAAGCTCCTAAAGGGCTGAATGAGGATACTATCCGCTTCATTTCTGCCAAAAAGAATGAGCCGGAATGGATGCTCGAATGGAGATTAAAAGCCTATCGGCATTGGTTGAATATGAAGGAACCTACATGGGCTAATGTGAAATTTGATCCCATCGATTACCAGGCTATCATTTATTATTCTGCCCCCAAACAAAAGGTTAACCTGGATAGCCTTGATAAGATCGATCCCGAATTAAGAAGAACGTTTGAAAAGTTGGGAATTTCACTAACGGAACAAAAGCGCCTGACAGGTGTTGCTGTAGATGCAGTTATTGACAGTGTTTCCATTGGTACTACATTTAAGGAACAGCTTGGAGAGTTGGGTGTTATATTTTGCTCTATGAGTGAGGCTGTACAGAATCATCCCGATCTGGTAAAAAAATACCTAAGCTCGGTAGTTCCTGCAACCGATAATTATTTTGCTGCACTTAATTCTGCTGTGTTCAGCGATGGCTCTTTTTGTTATATACCAAAAGGGGTTCGCTGCCCAATGGAATTATCTACGTACTTCCGCATCAATGCAGAAAATACAGGACAGTTTGAACGTACACTGATCGTAGCTGAAGAAGGAAGCTATGTCAGCTACCTCGAAGGTTGTACTGCGCCTATGCGTGATGAGAACCAGTTACATGCCGCCGTAGTAGAATTGATTGCGTTGGATAATGCGGAAATAAAATATTCAACAGTACAAAACTGGTATCCCGGCAATAAGGAAGGACAGGGTGGGATCTACAATTTTGTAACGAAGCGGGGCATCTGCAAAGGAGTTAATTCTAAAATCTCCTGGACACAGGTGGAAACAGGCTCCGCAATCACCTGGAAATATCCGAGTGTTATCTTGAAAGGTGATAACTCCACCGGCGAGTTTTATTCAGTAGCAGTCACTAACAATCACCAACAGGCTGATACTGGCACAAAGATGATGCACCTTGGAAAAAATACAAAGAGCCGGATTGTATCAAAGGGGATATCCGCAGGAGTTAGCAACAATAGTTATAGGGGGTTGGTTCATGTTAGTAAAAATGCAAGCAACGCCAGGAATTATTCTCAATGCGATTCCCTGCTATTGGGTGACAAATGCGGGGCACATACTTTTCCTTACATCGAGGTTAAAAATAATTCAGCCATTGTTGAACATGAGGCCACTACTTCCAAGATCGGTGAGGATCAGCTATTTTACTGCAATCAAAGAGGGATTGATACAGAAACAGCTGTGGCCCTGATCATTAATGGGTTTGCCAAAGAAGTTATGAACCAGTTACCGATGGAATTTGCAGTGGAAGCACAAAAGCTGTTGGCCATTAGTTTGGAAGGCAGTGTTGGATAGGCATTACAATATGCAAGTGATCATTGCGGCAGTAATCAATCAATTAATCAATCAATAAAATAATAAATATGTTGACGATCCGGAATCTACATGCAAGCATTGAAGGAGAGAAAATTTTAAAAGGGATCAATCTTGAGATCAAGCCAGGAGAAGTGCATGCTATTATGGGACCTAATGGTTCGGGTAAAAGTACATTGGCTTCTGTATTAGCAGGCAGATCAGATTATAAAGTGACCGAAGGTTCAGTAACGTACTTAGGGAAAAACCTTTTGGAACTCTCACCCGAAAAAAGAGCTGGTGAAGGATTATTCCTGGCTTTTCAGTATCCTGTTGAAATTGCCGGTTTAACTACGACCAATTTTATTAAAACCGCTGTAAATGAAATCAGGAAATATCATGGAAAAGAGCCTCTTGATGCAGTTCAGTTCCTGCGCCTGATGAAAGAGAAGATGGCATTGATGAATATTGATCAGTCCTTGCTGAGCCGTTCATTGAACGAAGGGTTTTCGGGTGGTGAAAAAAAGCGCAATGAAATATTCCAGATGGCCATGCTTGAACCAAAGTTGGCTATCCTTGATGAAACTGATTCAGGTTTGGATATTGATGCTATTCGCATAGTGGCAAACGGGGTGAATAAATTTCGGAACAAAGACAATGCTGTTTTATTGATTACCCATTACCAGCGTTTGCTTGATTACGTTATTCCTGATTTTGTACATGTATTGTATAACGGAAGAATTGTAAGGTCGGGCACAAAGGAATTGGCGCTGGAACTGGAAGAAAGAGGATATGATTTTATCAAAAACGAAGTGAATGAGGAACAGGAAGCTTAACACTGTTACACGACCAATAAATAACCAGGAATGAATACGATAGAAAATATCACGGAGCGATTTCAACAATTACAATCGACTAACCCAGGTGGTCTGTTAAAGCAACTTGAACAAGATGCATTCAATGATTTCAGCAAAATGGGTATTCCAACGGCGAAGCATGAAGAATGGAAATACACGCGTATCGGCAGCTTATTTAATCAAGAATATCTATTTACTCCAGACAGGCCAAAATCTTCTTTTTCTGGAAAAGAGTTGGATGCTGTTCGCTTACCTGGTTATGAACAAGCCAACGAATTGGTTTTTGTGAATGGAATGTATTCGTCTTCGCTTTCTACTATTCGTTCTGCTGAATTGGTCGTACTTTCTTTGGAACACGCATCAGAAAATGAGTATCGGGATATCGTTCTTACCCATCTTGGGAATAGCAGCAAGTATGTAAAAGATGGGATTCATGCGTTGAATACAGCATTTGTACATGGCGGTATTTTTGTTCATGTAAAGAACAGCAAGGTTACCGAACATCCTGTTTATATCTATTATATTACAGATGCCCGGTCAGTTAATATTTTGTCTCAACCACGAAACCTTGTGCATATAAGTGAACATGCACAAGTACAGTTGGTAGAAACCTATGCAACTATTGGTGCTGCCGAAAGCTTCACCAACCAGGTAATGGAAATAATTGTGGAAAAAAATGCATCGGTTGAATATTATAAAATTCAAAACGATGCTGATCATACTAACCAGGTAAGCACCACGCACTTTCGGCAAGTTGGGAAAAGCTATATACATGCGGTCACTATTTCATTGAACGGCAGGATTGTTCGTAATAATCTAAACATTGCCATGGAGGCAGAACGCTGTGAAGCTCATTTGTATGGTTTGTATTTTTTAAACGGTTACAGTCATATAGACAACCATACTGTTGTTGATAATATAAAGCCAAACTGCCTGAGTAATGAATTATACAAAGGCATCATAGATGATAGCGCTACTGCTGTTTTCAATGGAAAAATATTTGTTCAGCCAAATGCACAAAAAACAAATGCCTATCAATCAAATAAAAATATTTTGCTTTCCGATATGGCCAGTGTGAATACCAAACCACAGTTGGAAATTTTTGCCGACGATGTAAAATGCTCGCACGGATGTACAGTTGGTCGCCTGGATGAAGAGGGATTGTTCTACCTGCGGTCCAGAGGGATCAATGAAAAGATCGCCCGGTCTTTGTTGGTGCATGCATTTGCAGTCGATATACTGGAACACATAAAACCTGAAGTTCTTCGTAATTATGTTGACCAATTAATTTCTGAACGGTTAGAATTTGATATAGCATGATACAACCTGCAACTATACAGAGGCTTGACATTAATGCCATCCGCCGACAGTTTCCTATATTGAATAGAGAAGTGAAGGACAAGCCTTTGGTGTATTTTGATAATGCTGCCACCACACAAAAACCGCAGGTAGTGATTGATGCACTGGTAAATTATTATTCTGAGTATAATGCAAACATTCATCGCGGTATTCATACCCTTGCTGAAGAAGCCACTGCTGCTTTTGAAGCCACCCGTGATACCGTGCAGCAATTCATTAATGCTGCCACAAGGGAACAAATCATTTTCACTAAGGGAACTACGGAAGGTATCAACCTGGTGGCTCAGACATGGGGTCGACAAAATATAAAAGCTGGAGATGAGATCATTATTTCCACCATGGAACACCATTCGAATATTGTTCCCTGGCACATACTGTGTGAAGAAAAAGGCGCTTTATTAAAAGTTATCCCAATTAATGAAAGGGGGGAATTGTTGCTGGATGAATTCCAAAAACTATTGAGCAATAAAACCAGGTTGGTTTCCATTGTACATGTATCCAATGCACTAGGCACCATCAATCCTGTCAAGAAAATTATTGATGAAGCTCATAGCGTTGGTGCCATTGTTTTAGTGGATGGCGCACAATCAAGTGTACATATTGATATTGATGTACAGGACATGGATTGTGATTTCTTTGCATTCTCATCCCATAAATTGTATGGTCCTACAGGAGTGGGCGTTTTGTACGGGAAACAGGATCTATTAGAAGCCATGCCGGTTTACCAGGGTGGCGGAGAAATGATCAAAGAAGTGTATTTCGATAAAATTATTTACAACGACTTGCCTTATAAATTTGAAGCAGGTACACCCAATATAGCTGATACAATTGCATTCAAGGCAGCATTAGATTTCATGAGTCAAATTGGAAAAGAAAAAATTCGAAATCATGAAAATGAGTTGCTGGCTTATGCTACAACAGAACTGGAACAAATTCCCGGATTAAAGATCATTGGTAAGGCTCAAGAAAAAGTGAGCCTGGTTTCATTTATAATTGATAAACTCCATCCGCAGGACCTCGGAATTTTATTGGACAACGAAGCAATTGCTGTACGGACAGGACATCACTGTGCACAACCTCTTATGAATTGTTTTGGTATACCAGGCACCGTGCGGGCTTCATTTGCTGTCTACAATACTAAGGAAGAAATCGATGCTCTAATAAATGGTTTGCATAAATCAATTAAAATGTTATCCTGATCAATGGACGAACATCCCAACATAAAAGATATAGAAAAAGAAATTGCAGACGAGTTTTCATTGTTCGATAACTGGGATGATAAATATGAATACATCATTGATCTTGGTAAAAAACTTCCGCCATTGGAAGATCAATATAAGAAGGAGGAGAACAAGGTTCGGGGGTGTCAATCAACCGTATGGTTGGTGGCAGATTATAGAGACGGGAGAATATTCTATAAAGCAGAAAGCGATTCGGTAATCGTGAAAGGATTGATAAGTATGCTAGTTCGGGTATTGTCTGGTCAACCGCCGGAGGAAATTATAAATACACGGCTAGAATTTATTAGAGAAATAGGCATGATGACACATCTTGCACAAACCCGTTCCAATGGCCTGCTGGCTATGGTAAAGCAGATGAAAAATTATGCGTTGGCTTATAAACTTAAAAATGAAGGAGTACAAAAGTAATGAGTACGGAAGAATTAAAAGAAAAAGTAATAGAATGCCTCCAGACAATTTATGATCCGGAGATACCGGTGAGTATTTTTGAATTGGGATTGATTTATGAAGTAGACATTTTACCAATCGGCAATGTACAGATAGTAATGACATTAACAGCACCCGGTTGCCCCGCTGCCCAATCTTTGCCTATAGAAGTTGATCAGAAAGTAAGACTGATAGAAGGGGTGAATGATGTACATGTGTCTGTAACATGGACTCCTGGATGGGATAAAAGTATGATGTCGGAGGCGGCACAACTCGAACTTGGATTTCTCTGAAATTAAATGAATATAAATTTATTATGAAAATAACCGCACAGGAAGAATATGGTTTGAGAATACTGATACGCATTGGATCATGTATGGATAAAGATGGGATGAGTATCCCACAATTAAGTGAGGCGGAAGGATTAACCAGCCATTATGTAGCCAAGCTAACCCGAATTCTACGGATGGAAGGATTCATCAATAGTACACCTGGAAATAAAGGGGGTTATGTATTAGCCATGGATGCAGAAAAAATCAGTATCAATAAAGTACTCAAAACATTGGGAGGCTCTTTATTCGACAAAGAATTTTGTGGATCTCATTCCGGAACATTTAATCTGTGCACTCATTCGGTGGATTGTTCCTCCCGATCGCTGTGGCAAATGATACAATTTATAATTGACCACTTCCTGGATAAAGTTACCCTTGATGATTTAGTGAACTCAGAAAAGGGATCTACAAAAATTTTCGATAGGCTACTGGCAGATAAGGTTTGGTAGATTAAAATATCATTCTCGAAAGCTTATTTATGTCCTGGTGGTGGAACCACTATCTTTTTTTTCTTCCTCGGTAGTGGGATCTTCAATATAGTGGTTGGGATATCATCTCCAAGCAACTTACCCCAGGGTTTCAATTCATCAACCCTGTCAAATATTACTTTACATATTGCAATCAATGGAATGCTTAGAAACATTCCACCAATTCCACATAATGCACCACCAATCAGAACGCCAACTATTGAGATAAGCGCATTTAACTTCACCCTGGAAGCAATTACACGTGGCACCAGAAAATTATTATCTATCATTTGAACCAGCAAAAGAACTCCTACTGCCCAAACCATTTTACCCGGCGAACCGGTATTAGAATAAGTAATAAGGGCAGTAAGTATCACTGCTATCAGGCCTCCAATGTAAGGAATGAGATTTAGGATGGCTGCTAACAAGCCCAACAATAAAGCAAACGGCGCCCCAATAAATAACAAGCCTAAAACATTTAAAATTGCGACTATCGATGTTTCTGTCATCAAGCCGGTTATGTAGTGTTGCATGACATACCTTATCTCATGAATAACCTCTTCCACCCTTGCAGAATGTTTAGGGTCGAATATTTCCCTTATAAACCGAAGCAATAAACTGCGGTAATACAAAAAAAGGAAAATATATACCGGTAAAAGTGCGAGTGTAGCAATTGAAGTGGTGATGACATTTATTGTGCCAACGGGCTGAATATCATTCATCGTTTCATTTTTTGCCTTCTCCATTATTAGTTGTTGTTGCGCATGAGTCAGGTTAAAAGTGTGACTTATCCAACGTTGGAATTGATCCCACAAGTGAGTTAAATTGGTTTTGATGGCCGGCACATCTTTCATGAATGAGGCCATTTGTTTTGAGAGGAATGTTATCAATGCCGCCAGAAATAAGATCCCTACTGAGATAGTAATGGTGATGGCTAAAACTTTAGGCACTTTCCATTTGATCAATTTCTTTTCCAGGGGGCGTAGCAAAATGGAAAACATAAATGCAAAACCTAATGGAGTTATTATCTGCTGGCCAATGTACAATCCGTACAATAACAAATAGGTCAGTAAAATCAGGCAAGTGATCTGTGCATATAAAGGCCATGTTTTAACCATCAAACTGCTAATTGAGGGTGTAAAGTAAAGTCAATTGCACTATATTTGGCATCCAAAATTAAAAGGCAGTTATTACTTTTGAGTAAGTCGCATTAATTGACCTATTTGATGAATTGGAATGATATCCAGTTCAGGCATGTGGCCGGGAAAAAGTTAAAATATCCGGCGTGGTAGCTCAGCTGGTTAGAGCATCGGATTCATAACCCGAAGGTCGGCAGTTCAAGTCTGCTCCACGCTACCACCTTAAGG
>JADGPY010000006.1 GCA_017882205.1 Chitinophagaceae bacterium | reverse complement strand
GTCTCAACCCATTCTGAGCAGCTCCAACGGCGATAGCTGTAAACCCAAGTTCAGATATAGGAGTGTCTATAACACGCTTTTCACCAAATTCGTCCAGCATACCCTGGCTAACTTTATAAGCGCCATTATATTCTGCTACTTCTTCACCTATTAAAAAAACTTTCTCATCGCGCCTCATTTCCTCGTTCATGGCTTCACGAAGTGCCTCCCGGAATGCAATTTGTCTCATGTATTAAAATTGATTGGCAAAAATATTGGTTAGCCGGCAAATGAACAAAAACTCATTTAAAGGGATTTGTGCATTCCCTAATGCTGGAGATGACTTTAATTAAATTTGAAGTAAAATTATCCAGGCCTCATGGAAATAATTCACTTAGCTTATCACTAAGTTTCTTACCGAAAAGGTTTTTAGCGATTATATTTCCCTCCTTATCCAACAATAAATTGGAGGGGATGGCTTTAATACCATATAATTCAGATGTGGCGTTTTTCCATCCTTTCAGATCAGATACATGGATCCACCCTAATCCATCATCTTTAATCGCTTTTTCCCACCTGTCTTTTTTAGTATCATACGACACCCCAAATATCTCAAAACCTTTTCCTTTAAATTGAGAATAGGTTTTTACAACATTGGGATTTTCACGACGGCATGGTCCACACCAACTTGCCCAGAAATCAACAAGAACATATTTTCCTCTGAGTGAAGAGAGACTTAGCATACCTCCTTCCGGAGAAACCTGTGTGAAATCAGGCGCCTTCTTTCCTAATGCGACAGTTTCATAAACCTCTATCATTTTTTTGATATCCTGACCCTTAGAACTATTTTTTAAATTATTATCAAGCAGGCTATATAATGGCTTTACATCAGGGGCTTCAGCATAATAGGAATAATTATCAATGATTGCCATCACACTTCGTGCAGAATGTGGAAAATCTTTTACAAACTGGGTTACCACTTTTCTCTTTTCTTTTAAAACATCATTATCAACTTCATCGAGGCTATCCATAACAGGATTATTTTTCGCCTTGAAAGCTTCTTCAAAAATTTTACCATTCTCATCTTCCCATTTTGAAATATATTCCATTCTTTTCTTTAGGAGCTTATCATCATCATTTAACGCAGATCCCTTAACTTAAAGAAGTTTAAGAGAATCACCATCACCTGTAATACTCATCTTTACAGGCTCAAGGTAAAAAGTAAAAAAATCATTCCGTTTAGATGGAATGGTTAATGATGCAAAAACCGGATCCTTTGTTGTACCGGTAAAAATGAATTTACCAGCTTTTGATAACCGCTGAATCACGTCTTGTGTTATCACTTGAAAATATCGTTAAGAAAATCTTGCCAGACTTTAGCTTATCAAACTTTCCATTTATTGTAAAGGTAGAGTCACTCCCATTGGAAATTAAATATACCATCACAAATATGGCTATTGATATTATTTTTTTCATTTACTAATTTTAGAAGCTGGAAGGTAACACTATATAAAAAAAAGTGCTGACCGTTTATAACCTTTCAATTACCATGGCACTTGCGCCACCACCTCCATTACATATTCCAGCGGCGCCTATATTGCCATTTTTTTGATGTAAAATGTGGATTAAAGTAACAATAATCCTCGCACCACTGCATCCAAGAGGATGTCCAAGCGAAACAGCTCCCCCGTTCACATTGACTTTGGAAGCATCCAGGTTCATTTTTTTAGAATTTACAATACCAACAACACTAAATGCTTCGTTCAACTCAACATAATCAACCTCTTTCATTTTCAATCCCGCTTTCTCAACAGCTCTGGGAACAGCAATAGAAGGTGTTGTAGTAAACCATTCCGGAGCTTGTTCTGCATCTGCATAACTTAGTATTTTTGCAATCGGCTTAAGGCCAAGAGACTCGGCTTTATTCCTGCTCATCAGAACGAGTGCTGCGGCCCCATCATTCATAGTGCTTGCATTTGCAGCGGTGACACTGCCACCCTTTTCAAAGGCAGATTTCAACTCTGGGATTTTCTCAAATTTTACATTGAATGGTTCCTCATCTTTAAGCATCATTACCGGCTCCCCCTTACGTTGAGGAATTTCAATACCAACGATCTCTTGTTCAAATTTGCCTTCATTTACAGCTGCCTGGCTTCTTTTATAACTTTCAATTGCAAAAACATCCTGTTCTTCCCTGCTTATATTAAAATCCCTTGCACATAATTCGGCAGCGTTACCCATGGCAGAATTAGTATATACATCGGTTAGCCCATCCTTTGCAAGTCCATCGATTAGTTTTGCATCCCCGTACTTATTTCCCCAACGAAGGGAATCAGCATAAAATGGGACCATACTCATATTTTCCATTCCTCCGGCCACAACCACCTCAGCATCGCCCAACAGTATACTTTGAGCGCCTATCATAATAGCCTTCATACCGCTTGCACACACTTTATTGATCGTCGTACAATTCACAGAATCAGGAAGACCTGCGAACTTTGCCGCCTGACGTGCCGGCGCCTGCCCAAGGTTTGCCTGCAGCACGCAACCCATCAGAACATCAGTTACCAATTCTTTGGCAATCCCGGCTTTCTTTATGGCTCCCTGGATAGCAATGGCACCTAGTTTGGTAGCAGGAATATCTTTGAGTGAACCACCGAAACTTCCTATGGGCGTTCTAACTGCTGAAATAATATACACTTCTGTTTTCTCCATATAATATTTTGAGCCGCAAAGATAAGAAAGCAGAATAAGAGTTACATCAATGAGAGACTAGTTACTAAGATTCGAAGACACAAAGGCGGTAGAAACGTAGCATGCTACGTCTCTACCGCCTTTGTGTCTTCGTGGCAAATAATATAAAAGGATAAATTAATTCGTAAGCATTTCGCTATAAAAACCTTCTTCCAGGAGGACATTATAATTGTCGACATACAAAAGGAAAGATTCCTGTATCATAGAGTCTGCTTCTTTACGGATCCTTTTACTTAATGCTGGAATTTTTTGAATAAGTCTCCACCTTTTTATTTTAAGTGCCGCTTCGTAATTAGCTTTTATTAATTGGATATCCTGGATGTGAAATTGTTCAGCTAAGTAATGTTGCTGGTTGTGAAAGCTGCCCATTTTAGTTGGTTTTATTGGATATTGATTGTTTTGTACAGCTAACGATTGGACTAAGAAAATATTGTGTGAACGTTTTAACACTTATTTTAGGATCAAAGGGTTCATATTAACCTAAAGTAAGTTGGTTTACTTTTATTGAATACTTATTTTTAAACTTTATTTTGCACCCTCTTGTCTTTACTCAATAATAACACTTGATTAGTCCAACAACCATACAACAAATTCAAAGCAGGATCGATATCATCGAGATCATCAGTTCGTTCGTAAAACTAAAAAAAAGAGGTACTAATTATCTCGGGCTTTGTCCGTTTCACAATGAGAAAACACCCTCATTTACTGTTTCCCCTTCCAAGGAAATTTATAAATGTTTTGGATGTGGTCGAAGCGGTAATACTATCAGTTTTTTAATGGAACACGAGAAATATAGCTATGTAGAAGCGTTGAGATGGCTAGCGGCAAAATATAATGTTCCTATCGAGGAAGCTGAAGTCTCACCTGAAATAAAACAATTGCACCAGGTGGCCGAAAGCCTTCACGTCATTAATAGTTTTGCTCAAAAATATTTTACAAATGCATTGTTTCAAACTTCGGAAGGGCAAGACATTGGCTTGAGTTATTTAAAACAAAGGGGATTCAGGGAAGATACGATCTCAAAATTCCAGCTTGGATTTAATCCCGAATCAGGAGATAGCTTTGCAAAAGCTGCTTTAGCAGCACAATTCAATCTTGAGTACCTTCAAAAAAGTGGTCTTGTTGCTATCCGAAATGAAAGACCAGTTGATAACTATCGTGGAAGAATTATATTTCCCATCCATAATCAAAGTGGCAAGATCGTTGGATTTGGAGCACGCCTTATCAGGAATAATGATAAAGCACCAAAATACATCAATACACCGGAGAATGAGATCTATATAAAAAGTAAACTTTTATATGGGTCTTACTTTGCGCGGATGGCAATTGATAAGGCTGATGAATGTTTATTAGTTGAAGGATATACTGATGTAATTGCATTGCACCAGGCTGGTATTGAAAATGTGGTTGCAAGTGGAGGAACATCCCTAACTCCAGACCAACTTCGCCTCATAAAAAAATATACAAATAATCTTACCATCATCTACGATGGAGATTCAGCTGGGGTTAAAGCTGCATTGCGGGGGCTTGAACTGGCTTTAGAAGAAGGATTGAATGTAAGTCTTGTACTAATACCGGAAAATGAAGATCCTGATAGTTATGTAAGTAAAAAAGGAGCTTCAGCATTTATAGACCTGGTTGCAAAAAATAAAAAAGATTTTATTCTTTTTCAGCTAGACATTTCTTTGAAGGATGTGGGTAATGACAGTTTTAAAAAATCTGCTATCGTCAACCAAATTGCTGAAACCATTTCAAAAATTAATAAAGCAGAGGATTTTACAAAACAACAAGATTATATTCATAAAAGTGCTGAATTACTTAAGATCGATGAAGCTGGTCTACATACCCTCGTTAATAAGTTTATACGCGAGAAATATGAAAAGGAAGAAAGAAGGGTGCCTGCTGAAAAGTTTTTACAAGATACAGGTATAACAGGACCAGAAATTTCAGATGAAGCATTGGAACTGTTTAACCAGGATGAACAGAGTGAAAGAGCAATGATTCGTAGCTTATTGGAATTTGGAATGAAAGAATGGCTTCCAGGAGAAACAGTTGCTGACTATATCTTAAATAATTCTGTCGAGGATGACATGATAGATAATAAAAAATTATTGGAAGTCATTGACACCTATAAGGCATGGTATGATGCTGGCCTGGAACCAACGGAAAAAAACTTCCTATATTATGATAACCAGGCAATGAGTGCACTTGTAGTATCTCTTATGGAGTTTCCTTATGAGGTAAGCCCTGGATGGAAGGAGCATTTTGAGATGCCTGTACCCTCGCGTGAAGATACTTACAGGGAGGAAGTTTTTTCAACAGTAAACTATCTGAAATTACGGAAAATTAAGAGATTGATCAGTATGAATCAGAAGGATCTTGAGCAATCACATAATAATGAAAAACTACTCCAATTATTACATACGCACAAACATCTGAAAAACCTGGAAGTAGAAATGACCAAACAGTTAGGTACAGTAATACTTAAATAATAAGTCAATATCCAGCCATAGCTATTGGCTTAACTTTTAAAGTCATTTCATGAAGCTCTTTGTTTTTTTCTGCAACATATTTTTGCTTTTCATGATCTACCCTATTGAATTGAAGTGCACTCCAAACATAATCCAATATTACCAGCTCGCCTGTTTCAAATCCATTTTGATATAGAAATCTCCAGGTACAATGCCTATTAAGATCACTAACAATTTTTGAAGTTAGTTTTGGAAATGCGATCCATAACTTGGCGTGGGGCTGTAAGGCCGGCAATACATCTGCCAGGATATCATTCAATTGCTTCTGGTTGAGTGCAAATACCAACGCAAAATCGATCTTCCTCATTTTTAGAAGAGGAGTTACATTCTTTGCAAAAGAAAGCTTAACAAATTGTTTTTCTATTGTTGAAGGAAGTCCTTGCACAAGCAGGTTTTTTTCATCCTTTAATTGCAATTTTTCAAACACTGTTTGAGACATAAGCGAAGCAATATTTAAAGATTAGAAAAGTGCAAAAGCATTCAATACAATGATTGATCATAGAATTGAGGAAAGTAACGTAAGCAGCACTATCGAAGTGCAAAGATACGGATTTCCTTTGTTTTTGCAAGTAAAAGTTGAGTTTTTACTTTATTAATTATTTAACAGGATATTATTTAATAATAAATGAATATTATCCGTCAACGTTTATCCGCTACAGTCAGTTATAGGAAAAACCATGTGATCATATAAAAAAACTCCAAAGCTTCAGAGTAGTTTTCGCCTGTTTTTTCTTCTATCACGATGTTTAAGGATAGGCACCCTGCTTTCATTGCCTTTTAATAAACGGCTGATGTTTTTCTGATGGGTTAATACTACAAGACATGCAACGGCAACTGCGAATACACGATAAAAAACTTCATGTTCGTTATAAATCCAAAGCACACAAATGGGCAATGCAACCCCGGCAAGAATAGAACTTAAAGAGATATAACGGGTGATGTATAATACAGATATGAATACACCAACACACAGAACGGCGATTTCGGGTTGGATCGCCAGGATCATTCCAAATAATGTTGCAACGCCCTTACCCCCCCTGAACTCTGCCCAAATTGGAAAAATATGACCAATCACTGCCGCAAGCCCCAGGCCTATCATTAGGTTTGTACGATCTAATTCATTATGAATGTAGTGGGGTAAAAAATTATAGAGTGCTACTGCGGCCATCCCCTTAAGCATGTCTGATACCATAACGATGGTCCCATATCGCGGACCTAGTACCCTGAAAGTATTGGTTGCACCCATATTACCGCTTCCATATTCACGGATATCAATATCAAAAAATCTTTTACTTATGATCAATGCCGTAGGAATAGAACCGATGAGATAAGCGAAAATTATTAATAGTATTTCTTTCATTATTTCCTTAAGAGAATTGAAATGGGTAGCAAATATACCAATTAAAGTAAAGCGGACCTTGTATGATAAGAAAGCTATATATGTCTTGCGTCCCCCTGCTTTTCACCAGTTAGTGAAATGTCTACCTGGATAGTATTGCACATAAAAAGGCCACCAAAAATTATCTTGCCGGCTGTTCAGGCTTTGGCAATAAAGCTTTTCTGCTCAACTTAAATTTTCCCGTTTTAGGATCAACACCTATAATTTTTACTTTTACTTTGTCGCCTTCATTCAACACTCCTTCCATAGAATCAAGACGTTTCCACATAATCTCTGAAATATGCAAAAGTCCCTGCTTTCCGGGTAAGAATTCTACAAAAGCACCAAATTCTTTAATTGATTTTACCGTTGACTCATACACATCTCCTACCTCGGGGACTGCAACAATATTCTTGATCCATGCTACTGCCTGGTCAAGACTTTCTTTGTCAGCAGAAAATATACTTACTTCTCCGGTTTTACCAACCTCGGTAATATTAATGGTGGCTCCTGTTGTTTTTTGGATTTCCTGGATGATCTTTCCTCCTGGCCCGATTACAGCACCGATGAATTCTCCATCAATAATTAGTTTTACCATTCTAGGTGCATGTGGCTTAACATCCTCTCTATGTTCGGGCACACAAACATACATGGCATCAAGAATATGCATTCTTCCCTGCTTTGCCTGTTCCAGTGCCTGGCGCATTATGTCCATGCTTAGTCCATCAACTTTAATATCCATTTGAACACCACAAATCCCTTCCCTGGTACCAGTCACTTTAAAATCCATATCACCCAGATGATCTTCATCACCCAGGATATCGGTAAGGATTGCAAATTTTCCTTCTTTAGTTATCAGGCCCATAGCAACGCCGCTAACATGTTTTTTGAAAGGAACACCTGCATCCATTAAGGCGAGTGAACCTGCACACACTGTAGCCATAGAAGATGAACCATTGCTCTCAAGAATATCGCTCACTATACGCACAGTGTATGGATACTCACCTCCAGGCATGATTTGCTTTAAAGATCTTAAAGCAAGATTCCCATGTCCAACTTCACGACGTCCAACCCCACGCATAGGCTTTACTTCACCTGTAGAAAATGGAGGGAAATTATAATGCAAAATGAATTTTGAATAATCACTCTTAGCCGCACTTTCAATCAGCAGTTCATCTAATGGAGTTCCTAAGGTAACTGTTGTAAGTGACTGAGTTTCACCTCTTGTAAACAATGCAGATCCGTGAGGTGTAGGCAAGATATTAGCTTCCATAGTAAGCGGTCGCACATCTTCCAACCCGCGTCCATCAAGGCGCACTTTTTCATTCAGTATCATGTCCCTTATATAATTATATTGTAGTTCGCTAAAATAATATTTCACCAAAGGAACATCTTCATCAGGTAACACACCAAGATGCACAACTAAGTCATCCTGCAATTTTTTAAACGCATCGCTTCTGTCATGCTTGGCAGATGCTGAAGCTGCAATTTCTTTGATCCTTGCTTCTGCAAAATCATTGATCTTTTTATGTAATTCTTCATTACGATAAGGCTTTGTATACTCACGTTTGCCCTTCACACCCACTTTATCTCTTAGATCTGCCTGAGCTTTCACCTGAATCTTTATGGCTTCGTGTGCCATTTCGATCGCTTTTATCAAGTCTTCTTCCTGGCATTCTTTACTTCCACCTTCAACCATCATGATGTTTCTATCGGTTGCAGCGATAATAAATTCCATATCTGCATCTACCAGTTCAGACCTGGTAGGATTTACTATCATCTTTCCATCTACTCTTCCTATTCTTACCTCGGAAATAATCTCCTGGATAGGTATATCCGAAACAGCTAAAGCAGCAGAGGCTGCAAGGCATGCCAATGCATCAGGCATAACCTCAGCATCAGAAGATATCAATGAAACCAATACCTGCACTTCACATACATAATCTTCAGGAAATAAAGGACGCAGAGCCCTGTCTATCAAACGTGAGGTAAGTATTTCATAATCATTAAGCCGCGCCTCCCTCTTAAAAAATGAGCCAGGTATCCTTCCGGCAGAAGCAAACTTCTCCTGGTAATCTACTGACAAAGGAAAGAATGATTGACCTTCCTTAGGTTCTTTATTAGCGACAACAGTTGCAAGGATAATACAATCACCCTGGCGAACAGTTACAGAACCATCAGCTTGCCTGGCTAGCTTACCAGTTTCAATGGTCACCATGCGGCCATCACCTATATCAAAGGTTACAGAAATCGGTTTTGGAGTCATAATATAATGATCAGGTTAATAGTAAAAAAAGTATTCCCAACTGTTATGTATCAGTTGGGAATAGCTTAAAAATATCATTGTAAAAAGATTATTTGCGGAGACCTAATTTTTCAATCAATGAGCGGTAACCTGATAGGTTATGCTTGCTCATATATGTAAGCAGGCGTTTTCTCTTACCAACCATTTGCATCAGGCCGCGTTGAGTCGAAAAATCTTTCTTGTTTGCTCTGAGGTGATCAGAAATGTGGTTAATCCTTTCAGTAAGCATGGCAACTTGTGCTTCTATGGATCCTGTATTCGTTGCATTTGCACCAAACTCTGTGAAAATACCCGCCTTTTTTTCAGTAGTTAAATAAGACATCTTTGCTTAATAATTTATTTATCACTTTTTATCAGTTTGCGAAGGTAGGAATAAATTTTTAATTAACGGTTCTATCTCTAATTTAACCAGTTCATTTCATGCTTTTAATATTCATTCCATAAAAAATTATGAATAATACCCCAAAAAAGGCTGTAAAAAGGGAGGTTAGAATAACAAACGAATTATTTCCAAAGAGGTAAAATGGCGTAGCAATTTCCAATGCAACCCCCAAAATATAAAGATAATAGCCTCTCTTTTTCAGATGCCACATCATTATCGCACCCACAAGGCAAAAGATGCCGGTTAACAGCTTTGAACTTGAACTTTTTCTAATGCTATCCGGAGTCATTGCCTTTTGAGCATTTCTCACCATATCCACTACAAAAGCTGGTGGCTTGTTTTTTCTAAGGGAGTCTTTTTTCAGATTGGAACTATCCCTTACTTTAACCTGAACCAGAATTTTGGCTGTCGTATTAGCATTAAAATAACTGAATAAACTTGAACATATAAGGTAGCTGCTGCCAATAAAAGTCAATATACAAAGGATCTTTAGAAATTGTGGGCGTTCAGGTATTCGATCAAAATCACTTAGTTCGTTATCCATTGTTAATGTATTAGGGCTAAATAGATTGATAAATATAATTATTATATGGCAACTTGCACTCCGGCATCTTTACTCTACATTCCCAACAAAAGCCTACAATATTTTTAGAAACAGATTTTGATGCTTTTACTTTATACAGATATTAACTCTCCAAGGGCCGCCTACACCTTTCAATTGGTATTCATTGAATTACTTGGCCTCGAATTTGAATTAACCCATGAAATATCGAAATTTAAAAACTATAAAGGACCAAAACTTAGTTATGCTAACCATCGGATTGATAATGAATATTTCATTCAGCGTGGAGATCTATTGAAGCAGGGCCCGGTTGTTCAACAGGAAGTTACAGTAGCAATAGGCGAACAGATTCATTTATTTCCCACAGGTAGAGGATCTGATCTGCAGTATGACATATTTTCTGCCATTTTTTATATGGTCAGCAGGTATGAAGAATACCTCCCGTTTGAGCCTGATAATAACGGTAGATTCAAATCCTCTGAGAGTCTTGCCGGAAAACATGATTTTCTTCAGAAACCAATTGTAAATGAGTGGGTAGGTGAACTGGGGGCGTTATTACAAAATAAATATCCGGAACTGTTGATTATCAATAAACATTTCTCCAGCATCGTTACTTATGATATCGATGTTGCCTATGAATATAAAGGAAGGGGATTGAGACGAGTGGTATTATCCTGCATTAAAGATCTTATTACATTAAATTACAAAAAGATCAAAGAAAGAATAAAGGTTGACCGCGGGTTAATTGAAGATCCATGGGATACCTATACATATATTTTAAATACGTTAAAACAGTATAACCTGGACGCTATTTTCTTTTTTTTGGTAGGAAGATATTCAGCAAAAGATAAAAATCTTAATTATGATTCTGCCGAAATGAAACAATTGGTCAAACGCATCTCAGCTTTTTTTAACATTGGCCTGCATCCATCTTATTCATCTTCGTTGAATTTACAAAAGATTTCAGAAGAAAAGATGAGACTTGAATTAATTGCCGGTAAAAAAGTCACTAAGAGCAGGCAACACTTTTTGAAATTTTCATTACCGCAAACTTATCTTCATCTTATAACTGCGGGCATCACAGAAGATTATTCAATGGGCTTTGCTGATGCTCCAGGGTTCAGGGCAGGTATATGCACACCTTTTTATTTTTATGATCTTAAAAATGAACAGGCAAGTTCTTTGAAAATTTTTCCTGTAACCTTCATGGAAGGAAATTTTATAAAATATATGAAAGTCAACCCCGAACAAAGTATTAGTATTATTTCCAGCATCCTTGATCGAATCAAAGCCGTGAACGGAATGTTCATCAGCATCTGGCACAATCATACTTTAAGCGATAAGGGTGTTTATAAGGGTTGGAAAAGTGTTCATGAAGAAATGATCCAAAAAATTGTGTTGCTGAATGAAGCTAAATGACCAGCATGAATGTAATTAGTATCGTGGGAGCAAGACCACAATTCATAAAGCTTGCAGCACTTCATCGTGCTCTAACAAAAAGAGCTGGCGTAAAACACCGGGTAATACATACTCATCAGCATTATGATCCAAACATGTCCGCCATATTTTTTAAACAGCTTGAGATCCCGGAACCAGCTTACCTTCTTGATTTAACAGATAGAACTCTCGCAGCTAATATCTCCCGAATGCAGGAAGGCATTACTAAAATTCTGGCAGAAGAAATTCCGGACATGGTGATCGTATATGGTGATACAAACAGCACATTAGCAGCAGCACAGGCTGCAAAAAAACTATCATTACCAATTTCGCACATTGAAGCAGGTCTTCGTAGTTATGATAACTCAATGCCTGAAGAGATCAACCGCATTGAAACAGACAAGATCAGTAACCTGTTATTTTGTCCTTCAAAAATTGCTATGGAGAACCTGGTAGCTGAAGGATATGGTTTTGATAAGGTCATTTTTTCCGGAGACGTTATGTTCGATGCCATTCAATATTATTTACCTAAAGCCATTGGATCACCCAATTTGACCAATACATTTGAAAATTTTGTTCTGGCAACCATTCATCGTGAAAGCACTGTACAATCACCTAAGGCATTAACACAGATCGTTAGGGCGCTAAATGATATCAATAAAAAGACCAGGGTTATCTTTCCAGTCCATCCGAGGACAAGAAATGCGATTACATACACAGGAGAAAAAATAGACTTTGACTTAGTTGAACCCGTCGGTTATCTTGAAATGCTTTCACTACTTGATCGCTGTACTCTGGTATTAACTGATAGTGGTGGCTTACAGAAGGAAGCGTTTTTTTGCAAAAAAATGTGTGTCACTCTCCGGGATATGACTGAGTGGAAAGAATTAGTTCATGCAGGTGTAAATATAATTGCCGGTACTGAATATCAAAATATCTTAGATGCTTTTGAATTAGCGAGTACCTCACATCCTTCCTTTGAACATAATTTTTATGGAACTGGAAATAGTGCCGAAATCATCATTGATGCGATCGGGAGGCTTTTAGCGACCTGAACGCAACCTCTCCATAAACGCCACCAGCTTATCCTCCTCATTCTCCCAATTTAACTCTTCAGCAGCCTTAACCAGATTCTGCTTCCATAACATATAACTCTGCTCATCCATTCCAACCTCTATAATTTTAGCTGCTATATTCTCAGGATTAAAATCATGAATGAAAGTACCAATATTGTATTGCTCAATGATTGCTTTTATTTCTACTGCATTTGAAGAAAGCACAGGTAAACCCGCCTTTATATAATCGAAGAATTTATTAGGCAATGCAAACAGGTGTTCATCATTGAAATTGATCTTTTCAAAGATCAATCCCAGGAATGCTAGCCTGGTATAAGCCATCATCTCATCGTAAGGCAATACTCCAAAAAATAAAATTCTTTTTTCTAATGAAAGCTCTGCAACCAATTTCTTTAGCCTTGGTAAAATTGTTCCCCGGCCAATAAAATAAAGCACATATTTATCGGGAAGAAATTGCATCATTTCTACTGCTTCCTCAGCACCCCTGTTTTCATTCAATCCAATCCCCTGCATTAACAATATTCTTTTACCAGCATTTTCAGGTGGAAGGATAATATTTAAAACCGGGGTTGCTTTAAAGGGAACATTCCTAATCACTGTAATGGGAACCCCATATTTTTTTTCATACACATCTTTAATGGAATTATTGACAGTAACAACATTTCTAAGCTTTGGAAATACATATCTCTCAATTTTCTCAAAAACGTTTCTTGAGAATTTCTTAGATACTGTTAGCAGGAAATACTCATGACTATCGTAAACGAGAATAATTCTTTTTAGCTTAGCTATAAGGTAATTTGGCAGTAACGTATCCAGGTCATTTGCCCATAGAATATCTGCACTTTTGAAAAGTAAATAAAAAAACAACTGGAAATTGAAAAAAGCATACATAAAAGGACCCCGCTTAAACGGATCCCAAAAACGCAGCACTTTATAGTGTAATTTATCCAGCCCAAAATCATTACTACTTTTACGCCCAAGTAACAATACCTCGTAACCCAGTTTATGAACAGTGGCGCATTCTTTTTGCACGCGTTGGTCAGTTACGATATCACTAATAACAGATACAATTATTTTTTTATTCAAAGCAGCAACAACTTAATTTATTTTTACAACTTATACAATATTATCAATTTAAGTTTTATCATGCATTTCAATCCACAAAATATTATCGGCTAAATGGAAAAACAGCTTCATATTGTCTGTTTAGATGTGCCTTATCCGCCCGACTATGGTGGAGTCTTTGATCTGTTTTATAAGATAAAAGCATTGCATAAAAGAGGGGTTCTTATCTACCTCCATTGTTTTGAATACGGCAGGGGAACACAGGAAGAGCTTAAGAAGTATTGTGTTGAAGTGAAATATTATGCACGCAAAACAGGAATTGCTGGCCTTTCATTTCGTTTACCATATATAGTCAGTTCAAGAGCCAATAAAGAACTATTGAAAAATTTGTTATTGGATGATTATCCAATATTGCTGGAAGGAATACATTGCTCTTATTTCCTCTATTCCGGGCAACTGGCAAATAGGAAAGTATTTATCAGGCTACATAATGTAGAATATGAATATTATCGCCATCTGGCAACTGCTTCATCGATTCAGAAATTATATTTTTTAAGGGAAAGCTGGTTATTGAAAAGATTCGAAAGAAAAATAGCTTCTAAAGCTACTATTATTGCAGTAACTCCAAAAGATGCAGAGCATTATAGACTGACCTTTGCAGCAAAGGATGTTCGTTACCTGCCAATCTTTATTCCATGGAGTCAGGTAAATAGCATTCCTGGTTCTGGCACATATTGCCTTTACCATGGAAATCTTTCAGTTCCTGAAAATGAAAAAGCAGCTCTATGGATAATTGAAAATTTAGGGGGCCGAACACTTCTTCCTCTTATAATTGCCGGCCACCAGCCCTCTAAAAGATTACAACAATTAGCTTTTTCGAAAAATGTGCAGCTAGAAGCAGATCCTTCCATGCAAAGCATGGATGAACTTATTAGTGGCGCACAGGTCAATATTCTACCTTCTTTTAATAATACAGGAATTAAGATAAAACTACTGAATGCATTATTCAATGGCCGACACTGCCTGGTAAATAATGCTGCAGATCAGGGCAGTGGACTTGAGAGCCTTTCTCATCATGCTGTCTCAGCGGAAGAGTTCAGGAGTTTCATCCATTCATTGGTAATAAGACCTTTTACAGACAATGAAAAAATGGCTCGGGCAGCAGTCCTTGAACAACTATACAATAATGATGTAAATGCAAGTCAGCTTATATCATGGATATACTAGCATTGTCCAATACCTTGCCCCGTTCGGTTTTAATAGTTCTTGTAGGGAATTTTGAGATAACCATATAATCATGAGTGGCCATAATAATGGCTGTGCCATAATCCCTGCTGATGTGAAATAATAATTGCATGATCTCATCAGAGGTTTCAGGATCCAGGTTTCCGGTAGGTTCATCTGCAAGAATCAATTTGGGAGAATTCAATAATGCACGGGCAATGTCAACTCTTTGCTGTTCTCCTCCGCTTAATTCATAAGGCATTTTGAATCCCTTTGTTTTAAGGCCTACTTTATCCAAAACGTCTGCGATCTTTTCATCCATCAGCTTTTCCTCCTTCCAACCTGTAGCTTTCAAAACGAATTTGAGGTTGTTATTGACATTCCGGTCGGTAAGTAATTGAAAATCCTGGAACACCACTCCCAGATTCCTTCTGAGGTAAGGCACTTTCTTCCAATCCATTTTCGATAGATCGTAACCTGCCACCTTTCCTTCGCCTTCCCTTAAAGTGAGATCTCCATACAACGTTTTAAGTAAGCTTGATTTTCCTGTGCCGGTCTTACCAACCAGGTAAACGAATTCGCCCCTGTTTACAGTAATATTTACATCGGAGAGGATCAAAGATTCCCCCTGGTAGACACTCACATTTTTTAATTCAACAATTGCATCAGCCATGTAATCCGTTATTGATTAATCCGTTAATAGGTTAAAATTTCTTCAGTGTAAAGTTAGTTGGATAATGTGATTGCTATAAATAAAAAAATAAACGGTATGTTAATAAGTAGAGACGTAGCATGCTACATCTCTACCGGCCCTCCTTATTATCAATTCTCTTTTTTTACTCTCCTCTACCCTTCCAATTACCTGGGCATCGATTGCGAATGATTTTGCCAGTTTAATAACCTCAGAAGCAAAACTTTCATCCGTATATATTTCCATCCTGCATCCCATATTAAATACCTGGTACATTTCCCTTTCATCAGATCCACTCGATTCTTGAATCAATTTGAACACTGCTGGCGGCTCAAATAAATTATCCTTTATTACTCTTAAATTATCTGGCAAATACTTAAGGCATTTCGTTTGGCCTCCCCCGCTGCAATGAATGAGGCTATAGATCTTTTCAAAATTTTCTTCGAGCAAGCTTTTTATAACCGGTGCATAGGTGCGGGTAGGTGATAACAATAAACCTGCCTCGTCATCTGCATCAACTTTTCCTGCATTTTTAAATCGGTGTTTACCAATGTAAACAACTTCATCATCTAATGAATTATCATAGCTTTCTTTAAAATGTTCCGCATAAAATTTGTTAAGTACGTCATGCCTTGCAGAGGTAAGTCCATTACTGCCGATCCCACTATTATTACTTGTCTCATAAGTTGATTGTCCAAAGCTCGCCAGCCCCACGATCACATTTCCGGCTTTTATCTTTTCATTGGTAATAAGTCTATCTTTTCTCCACCTGGCAGTCATAGTACCATTTACTGCAATCGTTCTTACAACATCGCCCACATCGGCTGTTTCACCACCGAGATAATGAATATTTATACCAAATTGTTTCATTTGCTGAAAGAACTCTTCAGAACCAGTAATGATCTGTTCCAATACTTCTGCTGGTATAATGTTTTTATTCCTGTCGATCGTAGAATTAAAAAGAATGTTATCATAGATACCTGTGCATAACAGATCATCGAGGTTCATAACAATCGCATCCTGGGCAATCCCTTTCCAAACAGAAACATTCCCTGTCTCCTTCCAATATAAGTAGGCAAGAATGCTCTTTGTACCTGCACCATCTGCATGCATCACATTTACATAGTTTTCATCACTGCACAAATAGTCAGAAAAGATTTTACAAAATGCATTAGGATATAATCCCTTACTGAGCTGTCTTGTAGCTGCGTGTACTTCTTCTTTTTGTGCGGATACCCCACGCCTGGTATAAAGAGACATATAAAAAAATTGGTAGATGCAAAAGTATATTTAAATAAAGTTAGTTTTGCAACTGCTCACATGCAGATACACAAGGACATAAATAACCTACCTCTGTTTCACAATGCGGTTATTACCATTGGTACTTTTGATGGCGTTCATACCGGTCACTGTCAGATCTTTCAACAATTAAAGGAAGAAGCAGCAAAGATCAGCGGTGAAACAGTGATCATAACCTTTGATCCTCACCCAAGAATGGTATTAGCTTCAGCATCGCACGATATCAAATTATTGAACACACTTGATGAAAAATTAGAATTATTGAGTGAACAATCAATTGATCATATCGTGGTAGTGCCTTTTACTATTGAATTCTCCGAACAAAGCGCAGAAGATTACATTCGGAATTTCATCGTTCAATATTTTCATCCTCACACCATCATCATTGGCTATGATCACCATTTTGGGAAACAAAGAAAGGGGAATTATTTATTATTGGAACAATACGCTGATGAGTTTCACTATTATGTTAAAGAGATTCCTGAACACATTCTAAATGAGGTGATAATAAGTTCCACTAAGATACGGAATGCAGTTATTGGAAATGATATAGAAACTGCTAATAAATTTTTAGGGTATTCCTATTTCTTCGAAGGTGTTGTGGTTGAGGGCGATAAGATTGGCAGAACACTCGGATATCGTACAGCCAACCTGCAACTGAATGATCCAAATAAATTGATTCCGGGTGATGGAGTATATGCTGTAGAGGTAAGAATTGCTGCAATGAGGGATAACCTGATCAAGATCGGGATGATGAATATTGGCATCCGGCCAACATTAGGAAAAACCAATAGGATGATCGAAGTACACATTTTCGATCTGGATGAGGATCTATATGGAAAAACACTCCGTGTATATCTTAAATATTTTCTCCGCCAGGAGATAAGATTTAATAACATGGAAGAATTAAGAGAAGCTATAGCAAAGGATGAAATAAAATCTCGTGAACTACTTAGACAGGGTTAGCCAGAAAAGGCTCCCTTATTTATCTTGCCCCAATCAATTTAACCGCCAATTCCTTCATCAGCGAAGCTTCCGAAGCGCCCCCATTATTAATGCCTATACTCTTCAAATTATATTCATGAAATAATAACAGTGCCTCTTCTACCCCGCTGTAAGAATAATTGATCATTGTGTCCAATGCCTGCCTTGCTGCATAAGGATTCCCATAAAACATTGCAGCAATTGCCCTCTCACTCTTATCATTCATTTGGAAAATCGTGATCACCTTACTAAAATAATTATAAAGAGCAGGCAACAACACCTGGATAGGACCAGCTTTCGGATTTCCTTCAAAATACTGGATGATGGTTATAGCCTTTGCAAGATCCTTGTTACCGATCGCCTGCTGCAGCTCAAATACATTATAATCCTTGCTAATTCCAACGAAATTTTCAATATCATCTTCAGTAATATCTCTACGATCTCCAAGATTCATTGAAACCTTTTCAACTTCATTGGCAATTCGACTGAGATCATTTCCAATATGATCAACCAATAAGCTCAAAGCCCTTGGCGCAATCCTATATCCCCTGGAGCCAATGAATTCGTTCGTCCAGGGCATTAATTTATTTTCAAAGATTTTTTTGCTCGTCAATATTACCCCATGCTGTTTAATGCCCTTTGCCAGCCTGGTTCTGGCATCCACGGTTTTCCCTTTGTAGGAAATGACCAACACGGTGGATGAAAGCGGGTTTAATATATATGGTTCAAGTTTATCAATATCTTTCATTTGTTGGCCTTCCTTAAGACAGACAACTTGCCTGCTGGCAAACATTGGGTATCGCCTGCAAGCATTGAGTACCTCCACCCAATCTGCATCCTTTCCATAAAAAACAGTAAGGTTAAATTCAGCGTCGGCTGGAGTTAATATCTTGTGCTCCGCGAATTCCATAACCTGGTCAATATAAAATTCTTCATCCCCCTCTAACCAATATATTGGCTTGTAAATGTTTTTCTTCCAATCATTTATAATTTTCTCTACTGACATGGGAATCAAAGATAAATAATCAGTTTGAGGTTAAGGTTTTCCTTAACCTCAACCTTCCCAAAATCATAAAAAATACATAACAAATTTACATGCTGATAGTTAAAATGGCTCTTTGGCATGATTTTGGAAAATTGAATATCAAACTATTCTATCTTGCAATAAATCTATTTTATCATCCTTAAACCATTTATATGAGTTTTGAAAATTTTCCAGCCAGCACTACTCCAGAACCTAAGCCAGTAAAGAAAAAAACTGATTATCGTAACCTGATAACCGGTGTATTAGTTGCTGGACTTTTGGGCACATGGGGGTATATTATATATGATAAAAACCAGGCGAAGCAGGAAAAGGTTGTGTTAACTACTCAAGTGGATAGTGCTAATTCTTCTGCCAAGACATTACAAAAAGAATTAGATGATGCAACGGCCAAGGTCGATATGCTTAAAAGCACTAACGCAAAGGCAGATAGCTTGTTAAGGACAAAGGATAAGGATATAGAAGCTTT
>JADGPY010000424.1 GCA_017882205.1 Chitinophagaceae bacterium | reverse complement strand
TCGGTTTGAATTTCTCTTACCTGATCCCTTCACAGAATGGCATCAACCGCAATCCATTGTCGAATACATTAAGGTTTAGCCTGGTGTTCAACCTGGATAAGGAAACAAACATACAAAAAGGCAAATAGACTTCGAAATAGTAAGAAGGGACCTTTTTAGTCAGCCCGTACGTGTGTCCGTGGTAATTAGGTTATGAACTAAGAGCCAGGATTTCTTTACACTCCTCTTCTGTAACAGGCTGTACTGAAAGTCTTCCAATTCTCACTAAAGCCATTCCTTGTAATTTCTTATTTGCCTTGATTTGGGCAAGAGAAACCGGCTTCTTTAATTTTTTAAATGCCTTCAACTCTACCGAAGACCAACGATCATCATCTGTTGTAGGATCCTGGTAGGCAACTTTAGAAACTTTGGCAATGCCTACTATTTCCATTCCCTCATTGCTGTGATAAAACAATACTTCATCCCCTTTCTTCATTGCTCTTAAGTGAATTCTAGCGGCATAATTTCTAACTCCATCCCATGATGTTTTTTTATCTTTTACTAATTGATCCCAACTGTAAACCGAAGGTTCTGATTTTACGAGCCATGTTGCCATATAGATAATTTAGGATTGGTGTAGGTGATGTTATTCCCAACCGCTGGCGAGCACATCCGCAAGATGCATTGTTTTTAATGGCAATTGTTTACTTTTTATATAGCCATCTATATGGAGTAGGCAACTGAGATCTGTAGATATGATATATTCTGCACCTGTTGCCAATGCATGATTTACTTTCTGATCTGCCATCGCTATTGAAATGGATTCAAACTTAACTGCAAAGGTTCCTCCAAAACCACAACAAGTTTCGTTATCCACCATTTCAACCAGTTCCAGTCCTTTTACTTTACTAAGTAATTTTCTTGGTCCTTCCTTAATCTTACATTCCCTTAATGCTGCGCAACTGTCATGATAGGTAACTTTGGCATTCAACTCCGCTCCATAATTTTCAATATGCAATACATCGGTCAGAAATTCACTGAATTCAAATATCTTTTTCCCAAGATCTTTAACCTTGTTGTGCACTGAGGAATTTTCAAACAGTTTGGAATAATAATTTTTCACAAAGCCAACACAGGATGCGCTGGGAGCAACGATGTAATCTGTGCCACTAAAATCATTCATGAATTTGCTGGCAACATCACGGGCTTCATCCCATATACCAGCATTAAAAGCCGGTTGCCCGCAACAAGTCTGGTTGGTATTATAATATACATCACAGGTGGCTTTCTCAAGCACTTTAACCATATTAAAAGCAGTTTCCGGGTATAGCTGGTCAACAAAACATGGTATAAATAATTGTACGTTCAAAATTAAATTATTAGAGAGTTGAGGTTTTAAATTAGATCAGGTATTATCTATTATTGTACAAAATACAGAAATAATCTTTCTCAACTACCATAAAAAGAATGCTGGAGACTGATCATTTTTAACGCAGTAATAGCAGCCTCCTCTCCTTTATGCCCGTGCTCACCACCGGTCCGTTCATCTGCTTGTTGCTGATCATCTACAGTTAGCACCCCAAAGATCGTAGGAACAGCTAATTGCAGATTCAGCTGAACAATCCCATCTGTGACAGCCTTGCATACATAATCAAAGTGTGGAGTATCTCCACGAAGTACGCATGCCAGCGCAATGAAGGCCTGGGGTTTTTCAAATTTCTGCTGACAACTTTCCCAATAACTATTAATTATAAATGGGATTTCAAAAGCACCTGGTACATTGATCACTTTATAATTCTTCATCTCATACTGATCAAGAATTTTTTTACATCCTTCTTCAAGCTTATCCACGATTTCTGCATTCCATTCGGTGCGAACAATTACAATAAAGGCATCCTTTTGAAGGATGCCTTTATCAATAGAAAATAAATTTGTGTCGGTTACTGCCATTATTCTCCAATTTTTCCTACACGAGCGAGATACCTGTCAATAGTTTTACCTTTTTCTGACTCAGGATAATCATCCTTAATTTTTTTGTAGAGCTCAGCTGCTTCTTTGTTTTTTCCGATGCTTTCAGCAAACATTCCAGCCCTGAATAAGAACTCTGAAGAAGTGTATTCATCCTTTTCATTCAAATGGGCTGCTTTCTTGTAATAGTCCAGGGCATCGTCGTTTTTCTTTAGTTCAGAATACGCATCCCCGATCATACCATAAGCGCGACTTTGGATCTGGTCGGAGGAGGTTTGAAAATCTTTGAGGTACTTAATAGCTTTATCGAACTGTTTTAAGTTCAGATAGCATGCGCCAGCATAATAGTTGCAAAGGTTGGCTGCTTCTGTGCCGCTATATTTACTGATGAACTTCAATGCACCTTGATTTGTTCCTTCGCCATTAAGACATTTATCTGCGAGCATACTCTTTGTAGAGTCGGATGGAGCATTACTGAAATCACTAAAATATTTTTGCACAACAAATACTGCATCGTTGGCTTTTTGTTCCTGCGGTAGTTTGAACATGTATTTGTAAATGAGCCATCCGCATATCAAAATGATGATCGCACTACTGATATAAATGATAGGTTTGCTGTAATTTACCCAAAAACCGTGTGCCCGTTGTAATACCGGGGGCAATTCCACGCGATGTACTGTTTTTTCTGCCATTATTGATTGTTCTTGTTTAGTCTGTTATAAAAGGATAATCTGCCTGTGCATAAACGTCTTTATAAACTTCGCTGATGTCGGGCCACGGACTTTCTTCTGCAAATTTAATTGCTTCTTCCACCTGGTTTTTCACCCTGTCATTTATTGCTTCAATATCTGAATCGGAAATGTTGTATTCTTTCTTAAGGGTATGAAGGACGTTTTCAACAGGGTCTTTCAACTTGTACTCTTCCATTTCTTCTTTAGACCGGTATTTTTGCGGATCACTCATACTGTGTCCTTTAAAACGATAGGTCTTTATTTCAAGTAAGGTTGGCCCCCCATTTTCCCTTGCTCTTTTTACAGCCCTGGTAACTCCATCATGTACTTCTTCAGGACTCATTCCATCTACCCTGTCGCCAGGCATATCATAAGCATCTGCAAGTTTATATATGTCCAAAACATTTGAGGTACGGGCAACGGAGGTTCCCATTGCATAATTATTGTTTTCACAAATAAATATCACTGGAAGCTTCCAGAGCATGGCCATGTTAAATGTTTCGTGCAGCATTCCCTGGCGTGCAGCTCCATCTCCGAAAAAGCAAATAACTACATTGTCTGTTTCCTTATATTTTTCTGCAAAGGCAAGGCCTGCACCAGTTCCAATTTGTGCCCCCACAATACCATGACCTCCGAAAAAACGTTCTTTTAATCCAAAGAAGTGCATGCTTCCGCCTTTTCCCTTGCTACAACCTGTAGACTTTCCATAAAGTTCCGCCATACAGCTTTTCGCTGATACTCCTTTTGCAATGGCTAAAGCATGATCACGGTAAGCAGTAATGAAGATGTCGTCCGCAGTGGTGGCAGTCATACATCCGGCACCAATAGCTTCCTGTCCTATATATAAATGACAAAAGCCCCTAATCTTTTGCATACCATACATTTGTCCAGCTTTTTCTTCAAAGCGACGCATCAAAAGCATTAATTCGTACCAGTATAAATAAGTTTCTTTTGAAAACTTTGTAGCCACTGAATTTTATTTAGGCGGCAAAGATAAGGTTCCGGGGTGAGATTCCCAAGGCTGAAGCCTTTTGAGACAAAGGCTGAAGCCTTAGGTTAGAATTGTATATTCGCAGCCATGCTCAGGCTCAATAATATAATTCTAACACAGTTTAAAAACTACACAGCTGAAACATTTGATTTTAAACAAAGAGTGGTTGGTATTTGTGGATTGAATGGAAAAGGAAAGACTAACCTGCTGGATTCCATATATTATCTCTGTTTCACCAAAAGCTATTTTTCGAAGACTGATGCTCAGAATGTACAATTTGCAGCCGATGGATTTAGAGTAGAAGGTCTTTTTGCAGAAAACAATACCCAGCTTCATAAAGTGGTTTGCATCTACCGAACTGCAGGTAAAAAGGAATTGTATATTGATGATTCCGCTTATGAAAAATTTTCACATCATATTGGCAGATTTCCTTGCGTAATGGTAGCTCCTGATGATGTTGAAATGATTTCGGGAGTAAGTGAAGGAAGAAGGAAATTTATAGATACCATCATGAGCCAGATAGATCCTGCTTACCTGCAACAGCTCATCATTTATAATAAAATATTACAACAACGAAATAGTTTACTGAAACGCTTTGCTGAACAGGGCAATGAGGATTGGAATTTATTAGATGTGCTGGATATGCAACTTGTTCAACCCGGTATTGAAATTTTTGAAAAAAGAAAAGCTTTTACAACTACCCTGATACCTTTCGTTAAAACCTTTTATCACCAGATCGCTGATAATGACGAATCTATTTCGCTGAATTACGAAAGTTCATTACATGAAAATTCATTTGAATCTATTCTTAAACGTTGCCGTGAGCGGGATGTGTTTCTGCAACGAACCAGTGCCGGCATCCATAAAGACGACCTGGTGGCAGAATTGAATGAACGGCCTTTTAAAAATATAGCTTCCCAGGGACAGCGTAAAAGTCTGCTATTCGCACTCAAACTCGCTGAATTTGAATTATTGAAAAGAAACAAGGGATTTGCCCCGCTCCTACTGCTTGATGATGTTTTCGAAAAACTTGATGATATAAGGATGAAAAATTTACTACAATGGGTCTGTGTTAATAATGAATGCCAGGTATTTATTACTGATACCCATCTTGATAGGCTTACAAGTTCATTAAATATTTTTGGCAAAGAAGTGCAGATAATACAATTGTAATCGCGTAGCGATTCAATGTTGGTAGAAATAATCCAATTGAATTAGCTTTGCCATATGGCTGAGATCTCTATTGGTGATGCAATAAAAGAATTTTTGAAAGGCAGCAAATTGAAAGGAAGCATCCAGGCTATCCAGGTTCAGGAGGCATGGGAAAAGATCATGGGCAAGACCATCGCCAAATACACAGATAAAATAGAGATCATAAATTCAACGCTTTTTATTTGGTCTACCGTAGCCCCATTAAAAAATGAATTGCTTTACCAGAAGGCAAAGATCATTGAACGGGTAAATGAGGCGCTGGGTGAAAAAGTAATTAAAGACGTTGTCATCAAATAAAATTGAACCAAATTAAACCCTAACTCTTGGATCTATTACTCCATATAATATATCGGCCAGGATATTGATGAACACAAAGATTGTTGCTGAAAATAATACCGATCCCATCACCACCGGGTAATCAAGTTTATCAAGAGCATCTACTGTCACTTTACCAATTCCTTTCCATCCAAAAATATATTCCACGAAAAATGCACCTGCAAGCAATTCTGCAAACCAACCGGTGATCGCAGTAATAACTGGATTTAACGCATTTCGTAATCCATGCCTGAATACGACAGCAGATTTACTCAATCCTTTTGCATAAGCCGTCCGAATATAATCCTGATTCATTACATCAAGCATAGAACTTCGTGTAAGCTGGGTGATAATCGCTAAGGGACGTATCCCTAAAGTGATGGCCGGCAATACCAGGTTTTGTAAAGTCAGGTATCGCTGCCCGGTAGTTTCATCAATATCAAACCAACTACCTGTAAGATTAAGACCTGTGTAACTATGAAGTACAATTCCAAATAAATAAGCAATCACTATCGCCATAAAAAATGAGGGCGCTGAGATACCGATCACACTTGCAAAAACGGAGCTGCTATCCATCCAGGTATTTTGTTTCACAGCAGCCAGAACACCTAATAATACTCCAATGATGGTGGCAAACAACATGGCAGCTACTGCGAGCAATATTGTTCCTGGTAATGCTTCAAGCAATACGTCAACCACATCTTTTTTTGTCTGGTAACTTCGCCTGAGATAAGGAACTTTCATTCCTACCATTGTTTGTCCACCAATAAAAAAACCTCGTAATTTTTTATCTGCGATCTCCTTCCTTGAGTAAACTGATATGGGTGACACATCATTGAGGTATAACAAAAATTGCTTCCATTTTGGTTGATCCAGGTATAACTCCTTTCGAATATTATCCATGGTTTTTTTATCTCCCGTTTGTCCTACAATCAGACGTGCAGGATCAGCAAAACCCTGGAACATAAAAAATACGATCACCACAACGCCAATAATAACCAGCACTCCATACGATA
>JADGPY010000423.1 GCA_017882205.1 Chitinophagaceae bacterium | reverse complement strand
ATTTAGTCGGGGCGGCAAGATTCGAACTTGCGACCTCCACATCCCAAATGTGGCGCGATAACCGGGCTACGCTACGCCCCGAACTTGGTTATCTTTGATTCTGAGCTTTTTTATTCCGCGGAGAGGGTGGGATTCGAACCCACGGTACAGTTTAACCCGTACGACGATTTAGCAAACCGTTCCTTTCGGCCACTCAGGCACCTCTCCTTTCAAAAAGTTAAGGGTTGCAAAAGTAAGGTTACAATTCCAATTTGTAAAATCTTTTACCGCCTTTTACCAATATTAATCCCCTGGTATGATTTGTATAATAATCAAAGGGATCTTTCTTCTACCACTAATATTAATCCTCTATGGGGATTTATATAATAATCGAAGGGATTTTTGTTTATTTACCAGGATTTAGGCGATTACATGGCTCTTCTCACATCGCGGCCAATTGAACCTTCTGCTGGAGCTCAATGACGCTTTCCTTGAACATTGTATCAGTATCCATCAGATCCTTTACAGTCTGGCAACTGTGGATCACAGTAGTATGATCACGACCACCGAAATGCTCCCCAATGGTCTTTAATGAGTTTTTTGTGAATGCCTTCGCCAGGAACATGGTTATTTGCCTCGCCTGAACAATCTCCCTTTTACGGGTCTTTTGAAGTAGTTTGTCATAAGGCACGTCGAAATAATCGCATACCATCTTTTGAATGGTATCTATCGTAATTTCCTTGGAGGATGATTTTACAAAATTGCGTAACACTTTCTTGGCTAATTCTAGGTCTATTTCACGTTTATTAAGCGAAGATTGTGCCAATAGCGAGATCAATGCACCTTCCAATTCCCTAATATTGTTCTGAATATTATAGGCAATATACTTCACCACCTCCTTAGGCATCTCCAAACCATCATTCTTCATCTTTTTCTCGAGAATCTCAATCTTAGTATCATAGTCCGGAATCTGGAGATCAGCGCTCAAGCCCCACCTAAACCTGCTTAATAACCTTTCCTGTACACCCTCAAGGTCTTTTGGTGGCTTGTCGGAGGTTAGGATCAACTGCTTCCCGCTTTGATGTAAATGATTGAAGATGGCGAAAAAGGCGTCCTGCGATTTCTCTGCCCTATTAAAGAATTGCACATCATCAATGATGAGCACATCAATTAATTGATAAAAATGTATGAAATCGTTGATGGCGTTGTTACGACTATGATCCATAAATTGGTTAATGAACTTCTCTGAGCTCACATATAATACCACCTTGTTATTATGTAACCTTTTTACTTCGTTGCCGATGGCCTGGGCAAGGTGAGTTTTCCCCAACCCAACACCGCCATAGATAACCAATGGATTAAATGAAGTGGATCCTGGTTTCTCTGCTACAGTTTTTCCAGCTCTACGCGCAACCCGGTTACAATCCCCTTCAATAAAGGCATCAAATACATATACAGGATTCAACTGTGAGTCAATCTGCATTTTCTTAAGACCCGGGATGACAAATGGGTTTTTAACTGGATTATTTATGACTAATGGAAAATCCATTTCGTTGTTTGAGTATGATTTAAATCCGTGCCCGGGAACATCCATAGTAAGCGGTTTATTAGTACTGTTCCCGCTATCAACCATGATCCTATATTCAAGTCTTGCTTCTTTTCCCAATTCCCTTTTCAGTGTCTTCGCCAACAAGTTTACGTAATGCTCTTCAATATATTCATAAAAGAACTGGCTTGGCACCTGGATGGTTAATATTTTTTCTTTTAGTAAAACAGGTTTTATCGGTTCGAACCATGTTTTGAAATGCTGCCACTCAACGATATCTTTTATAATATTGAGACAATTGTTCCAGACTTTTTCGCAAGCTTTGTCCATTATTTCGCTAAGCCTTTAGTTGAATTATGATTTTCCGTTTTTCGGGGATTCCAAAAAAATTTTACAAAAGAATATCTTGATAAAATTTTCTAAGCAAGTCAGCGAATATCAAAATAATTTATTGAAAAAAAAATTTTTTATTAACTTGTTTTTTCACCAATGACAACAGTATGTGATTTTGACAAATTTTTATTTTTCGATTTTGAAAATTCAAAATCCAATCTGCCTAAAACTATACCTGCCCAACCCACCTGGTTGACCAAAACATCATTGCCAGATTTATTTTTATAAACTAATGGGGTGTCAAAAAAAGTGTGTGTATGACCCCCGATAATCAGGTCGATATTATCACTTTCCCGTGCAAACACCTCATCACTTACTTTGTTGCTTGAATATTTAAATCCAAGATGACTGAGACAGATCACCATATCACAGCCTTCATCCTTTTTTAATTTATGTGCAATTGTATTAGCGCTCTGTATTGGATCAAGATATTTTGTATTTCCATAATTAATATCCGACACAAGGCCATTCAATTCAACACCAACACCGGTTACCCCAATCTTTAATTTCCCCTTCTTAAAAATTTTATATGGCAGGTATTTACCTTCCATAACCGTACCAGTAAAATCATAATTACTTATAATGATCGGAAAATTTGCGTGCTGAAGCTGTAGTGCAAAATCTTCGAGTCCATCATCAAAGTCATGATTTCCCATGGTAGCAGCATCGTACTTCATAGCGGACATAGCTTTCAATTCAGGCTCACCTTTGTATATATTAAAAAATGGAGTGCCCTGGAAAATGTCTCCTGCATCCAGCAACAATACGTGTTCTTCCTCGCTCCTTATCTTGCTTATCAGTTTCGATCGGGCAGCCACACCGCCTAATCCCTGGTTCGTACTTCCATCCATAGGAAATGGCTCAAGCCTGCTATGGACATCATTTGTGTGAAGGATGGTTAACTTTTTGATTTCTTCGCTTCCGGCAAGGGAAGCAAGCACAGAATTAGATGTGAGTACTGCACCAGCGGCCAGCACACTTTGTGCAATGAATTTTCTTCTAGTCGGCATACGAAACCCTATTTTCGGTTTTAGATGAAATTCTTTTCCCGGATTTATTAAATTCAGCAAAATATTCCAGTAGTGCATCCCTGTATAAATATCCATGATTTACCTGTGGAATTTTGCGTAGCATGCTTGCATCGTCTCCACCATTCGCAACATAATCCAGCAAGGCCATAGTGTATGTTTTGTTTAAATCCATTGCTATGCCTCCGATCTTAATATTAACAGCTTGTTTGTTTTTTATCTGGTAACTCATTCCCGAAACAGGCCATCCACCTTTGCTTGCAACATGATTAAAAAATTCCTGCAACTGTTTTCCATTGAGTGTTTGTAATACAATAATGTTATCAAATGGAGAAAGTTCAAATACTTTACCTCTTGTAATATTTCCTTGCGGAATTGTTGGTAGCCGTATACCGCCAAAATTAATAACCGACAGGTCAACAGCTGCCTGGTATTTTTCTTTTGCTTTCGCAAGCATTGCATCAGCCATTAAATTCCCAAGATTCCCTTCAGGTTGTTTTTTATCAAGTGTAACATCCGCAACTGCGATTACATCATTCATACTTTTATTCACGCTATCAGCGTATGGCTGCAGAAGCGCCTTTAAAGCAGCATCATCAGCTGTTTCTTTTGTAATACGATAATCTTTGTACTGTATTTTTTGGGTCTCATAGGATGTGTGGCAGGAAAAGAAAAAAAAGGAAAAAAGAAGGGGTAATAATGTTTTAATTTTCTGCATATAATTTTTAGAAGGAAGGGTAAGATACAACAAATTTTATCTTGCAAACAAATGAATTTATTTTCATTTAACGATTGTTTCACGATACAAATTCTATAGCCGTTTACTAAGTATTTGATCTACCTTTATTCCTTAAAATTGAATATATGAGTTACGAATTAACAGGTAAGCTTGCTGTAAAATATGATATCATCCAACGTACGGAATCTTTCAAAATAAGAGAATTTGTTGTTGAGAAAACTGAGGACATTGGCGGCAGGAGTATTACAAACTATATTAAATTTCAATCGATACAGGATAAGACAAGTATAATTGACCGTTTTAAAGAGGGAGATGAAATAAAAGTATACTTCAACATTAAGGGTACCAAATGGGAAAAAGAGGGAAAGACAAGTTTTTTTACCAACCTTGATGCATGGAGAATTGAACAGGTATTACCAGGCAAAGACGCGGTACATGATAATGAATATCTTGAACCTTTGGATACATTTTCTTCAAATTCATCTGAAGCGGTTGACGATCTTCCATTCTAAAGAGAAGCTACTTTTGGTTACGAACATTTGTGTCAACCACAAAGTACCTAAGTAAATGCAGCAGAAACTCTCTATTAAAGTTTTGCCGTCTGAAGCATCAGATGAACTGGTTATTAAACAGTTGATCGCATCTTCCTTAAGCAAAAAATTACATGAGGTTACAGGCTATACCATTCTTAAGCGATCACTTGATGCGCGTGCTAGAATTGTATGGGTTAACATAACACTGAACGCATTTATTGACGAGCCTTTCCATACACCCGGGATCACCAGGTTTACTTTCAGGAATGTTCAACAGGCAAAACACAAGGTGATCATAATAGGCGCAGGACCAGCTGGTTTATTGGCAGCATTGACATTATTAGAACTAGGAGTGAAACCCATTATCTTAGAAAGGGGAAAAGATGTGCAAGCACGTAGAAGAGACCTCGCCTTGCTTAATAAAGAGGGAATTATTAATGAAGAAAGCAATTATTGTTTTGGAGAAGGAGGTGCGGGTACCTATAGCGATGGAAAATTATATACACGTAGTAATAAAAGGGGAGATATT
>JADGPY010000088.1 GCA_017882205.1 Chitinophagaceae bacterium | reverse complement strand
TTTTCAATTGTTTCCCTAAAACATGGGCCTTTTTAACTTTTTTACACAAGAAATTGCAATGGATCTGGGTACTGCAAATACCCTCATTATATATAACGACGAGGTGGTGGTGAATGAACCTTCTATAGTGGCTCTGGACAGGAATAATCCCAAAAACATATTAGCGGTTGGAAAGAAGGCACTGATGATGCATGAAAAAACACATGAAAGCATTCGTACAGTACGCCCTCTTAGAGATGGGGTTATTGCGGATTTCAATGCCGCCGAGCTCATGATCCGCGAAATGATCAAAATGATCTTCCCCAAAAAACCATGGTTCCCTCCAAGCTGGAGAATGATGATCTGTATACCCAGCAGTATCACGGAGGTGGAAAAGCGAGCTGTACGGGATAGCGCTGAACAGGCAGGCGCCAAGGAAGTTTACCTTTTGCCCGAACCTATGGCGGCGGCACTCGGTATTGGCATTGATGTGGAAGAACCGGTCGGAAATATGATCATTGATATTGGAGGCGGAACAACCGGGATTACGGTTATTGCACTTGCCGGAATAGTTTGTGACCAATCTATCAGGATCGCCGGGGATGAATTTACAGCCGATATTATGGAGGCATTACGACGATATCATAGTTTACTTATCGGGGAACGCACCGCAGAACAGATTAAGATACAGATCGGGGCAGCTATGAAAGACCTTGATAATCCGCCGGACGATATCCCTGTAAATGGTCGTGATCTTGTTACAGGAATTCCAAAACAGATAATGGTTAGTTACCAGGAAGTTGCAGAAGCCCTGGATAAATCGATCTTCAAAATTGAAGAAGCCATCCTGAAAGCACTGGAAACAACTCCTCCGGAACTGGCCTCTGATATTTATCGTCGTGGACTATACCTTACCGGCGGAGGTGCATTACTTCGTGGCCTGGACAAACGTCTGGCTGCAAAAATTAAACTCCCTGTTCATGTTGCAGATGATCCGTTGAAAAGTGTAGTTCGTGGCACTGGTATTGCATTGAAACATTACGACAGGTATCCATTTGTTATGAGATAAATGACCAAAACAATAAGAGCACAGAACTCTAAAATAGCGTGAGTAATATCTTTCTTTTCATCCGCAGGTACTTCAATTTTCTCTTTTTTCTGGTATTGCAGGGCTTTTCACTTTTTATGCTTTTCAATTATAACCGCTATCACAACGCCATTTTTATGGGGGTTGCAAATGAAATAACCGGCAAGGTCTACCTACAGTACAACAGAGTTGAATATTATTTCCAGCTAAAACGGACCAATGATTCATTGGTGAAAGCTAATGAACGGTTGTACAACCTATTAAAGCAGGATTTTCAAATGCCTGATACAGTGAATAAGATTGCGATTGATACCATCCGTATAGATTCATTGAAAAAATTCCGGAAATTTCTCTACATGGCAGCCAAGGTAGTTGGCAATTCAGTAAATGCCCCAAATAATTATATCCGCCTTGGAAGAGGAAGCCTCCAGGGTGTAAGCCAGGACCTTGGCGTTATCGATGCAAACGGCGCTGTAGTTGGAACGGTTGTCGGTGTTAGTGATAACTTTTCGGTTGTTATGAGCCTCCTTCACAAACAAAGCAATATCAGTGGTAAATTAAAGAAGACAGGAGAAACTGGAAGTGTGATCTGGGATGGTATTGATCCGCGGTTTGTAGTATTAAAAGACATTGCCAAGGGAGTGAAGGTATCGAAAGGCGATAGTGTGATCACCAGCGGTTTTAGTGATAAGTTTCCATATGGTAACTTAATAGGTACCGTAGTAGAAGTGATCAATGAAAAAAGTACTAACAATTATACATTGAGATTGAAAACGGCTGCTAATTTTTACAACCTCGAGTTTTTGTATATAATCGATAATATGCAAAAAAATGAGCCGGAGAAATTATTGAAAAAGATACAAAAGATCAATGAATAGCCTGGTAAAAAATATAATCCGTTTTATTCTTTTTATCCTGGTGCAGGTATTTGTACTTAACCAGGTGCCCCCGCTACACCATCTTGCAACCCCTTACCTGTATTACCTTTTCATTCTCTGGTTGCCATTTAAAATGGGACGGCGTTCCCTTATGATCCTTGCTTTTGCTTTAGGTCTCACACTCGATTATTTCACCAATACACCGGGATTACATGCAGCACCATGTATTCTCATTGCTTATCTCCGTCCATTCCTTATAAACCTATTGATTCCACAGGAAGGAGCGGATACCAATTATGAAGAACCATCTATCAAAAGCATGGGTTTTGCACCGTATTTTACCTATGTTGCTTTTTTGACTCTAATGCATCATTCATTTCTGTTTCTGCTTGAAGCGTTGCAATTCGGTGGATTCTTGTACTTCATCATAAAAACAGTGGTTTGTATGGCTATTAGCTTGTTGCTTATTCTAAGTGCAGAATTATTATTTGTCAGGAAGCAAAGATTTAGAACAAATACTGTGTAGACACATTAATTTTGTATCAAGATTTCATTTCCCTTTTACTTCTCTAAATACTTTTCAATCGAGTGCCTGTTCTCAATACGTCCAGAAAAAATGTGATCATACTGATATTCGTCACCATGGCGTGTATCATCATCCTGCGTTTATTCAACCTTCAGGTAATGAATACAAAATATTCAGTGATGGCAGACGAGCAGGGGAAATTCCGCAAAGTACTTTATCCTGACAGGGGTATTTTATTTGACAGAAAAGGCCGACCAATTCTTCAAAATACCATTATCTATGACCTGATGGTCACCCCGGGAAAGGTAAAAGCCTTAGATACAATGGCTCTTTGCAGGATTCTTAACATAGATACAGCCGAATTTAGAAAAAGAATTGTTACTGCGATCTTAAAGAATAAAAGCTACCGGCCATCAGTATTTGAAGCTCTTCTGCCTGAGGATAAGATTGCAAAGCTGAACGAAAGCATGTACAAATTTGTTCCTGCCTTTTACCTGCAGGAAAGGCCAGTTCGTGATTACCCATTTGATGCAGCTGGAAATATCCTGGGATATTTATCAGAAGTGGACTCTTCTTTTCTACAAAGACATATTGGAGAAGGTTACCAGATCGGCGATTATGCAGGAAAAACTGGCCTTGAAAGAAACTATGAGAAAGTATTAATGGGCCAGCGGGGGATTGAATTTTGGAAAAGAGATAATAAGAACCGTCTTACAGATCGTCTTGAGAATGGGAAATATGATACTCCTGCTGTCGCTGGCCAAAATATGCATATGCCCCTTGATATAGAATTACAGCGATTGGGTGAGAAACTAATGGAGAATAAGATCGGCGCTATTGTAGCTATTGATCCTAAAACAGGAGGGGTTCTTGCGATGGTTAGTACCCCAACCTATAAGCCTAAGTTGCTAACAGGGGTTGAACGAAAAAAGCATTACGCTGAACTCCTGCTAGACCCCAGGTTACCAATGATCAACAGAACTGTAAACGCATACTATGCCCCGGGATCAACTTTCAAAACATTACAGGGATTAGTAGGATTACAGGAAGGAGTGATCACAACCTCTACAACTTTTCTATGCACGGGAGCATTTTATGGTTGCGGAAAGCCGATGCGTTGCCTGGACCCTGGAGT
>JADGPY010000422.1 GCA_017882205.1 Chitinophagaceae bacterium | reverse complement strand
TTACTGATAAATCAGGACTTAATGAAACGGTTGGCTGGTGGTATAGTATTAACAGTATCGATATGGATAAAGATGGTGATAACGATTACCTGGTAGGTAATCTTGGGTTAAATTACAAATATAAAACCAGTAAAAATGTGCCTTTTAGCATCTATGCAAATGATTTTGATGTTGACGGTAAATTAGATATCGTTCTTAGCTATGTGCAGAATGGGAAAAATCTTCCGGTAAGGGGATTGGACGCATCTTCAAATCAATTGCCGGTTCTCAAACAAAGGTACACGAGCTATGATCAGTTCGCCAAAGCTTCATTAGAAGAGATTTATGGAAAAGAAATGCTTAAAACTTCATTGCACTACTCAGCAAATACTTTTGCAAGCTGTTGGCTCGAAAATAAAGGAAACGGCAAATTTGAAATGCATCAACTACCTAATTGGGCGCAGCTTTCATCAATAAATGATATGGCGGAAATTAAATATAATAAGGTCCCTGCTTATATTGTTGCAGGTAATTTGTATGGTTCGGAAGTAGAGACTCCTAGAAACGATGCAAGCATTGGCTTGGTATTGAAGTCCGATTCATTCGGAGCAATAAAGGCAGTTCCTCCCGCTGAAAGCAAGCTTTTTGTTAAGGGTGAGGTAAAAGTAATTAGGAAGATAAGACTGGCTTCAGGAAATGATGCATTTCTGTTCGCGATCAATAATGATTCACTGAAATTACTTGAATTCAACTTAAAACATTAAATATTAATTATGCCATGGCTTTCTGTATTGGATAAACGGAATATATTGAAGGTATATGGTTGCTATATTAAGGTTATGAAAAAAACATATTGTTTAATTGGCTTGATCTTTATTTTAGTTACTCCAGGCTTTTTTGACAGGAACCTGAACGCTCAGGAAAAGAATCCCACAGATTCCCGGGGTAAAATGACAGCCTGGAATGAAGGTGCCTGGCTGAGTGGAAAATACCGGAATGTATTTCTTGAAGCCGGATATAAGCAGGCTGATATTGATGCAAAACTTGCAAAGGCATATTTCGATATTTTCGAGGGACCCAATAAAGTATATTTTGAAGTTGGAGATTCAATGGCTTATCTTTCCGATATTAAAAATAATGATGTCCGAACTGAAGGACTTTCCTATGGGATGATGATAGCTGTACAACTAAATAAAAAAGATATTTTTGACCGTTTGTGGCGTTGGAGTAAAGCTTATTTGCAGCATCAGAGCGGACCCCGTGAATGTTACTTTGCCTGGAGTGTTAATCCTAAAACCTTAAAACATAATTCTGAAGGTTCTGCTTCTGACGGTGAACTTTATTTCATAACTGATCTTTTATTCGCGGATAACAGGTGGGGAAATAATACTGGGATAAAATATTATAGTGAAGCCAGAAGAATTTTAGATGCCATGTGGGCTAAAGATGGCACTGGTGGAATAAAAAATATTATTAACATAGAACACAAACAAATTACTTTCACACCGGATAATTTCGGATATGGCTGGACCGATCCCTCATACCATTTGCCATCCTTTTTTCAAATCTGGGCTGAATATGCAAAAGATGGAAGAGAACAATTCTACCGGGATTGCGCTGATACAGCAAGGTTATTTCTTCACAGAGCATGTAATCCGATAACGGGTCTTAATTCCGATTATACAGAATTCAGCGGTACCCCTCATTCCACCCAATGGTCGCAAGTTGCTTTTCGATACGATTCGTGGAGAGTTCCCATGAATCTTGCAATGGATTATTCCTGGTTTGCCAAAGATAAAGCATGGCAACAGGATTATGCCAAACGCATCCAAAACTTCCTTTTTAACAGGGGCTTAGACATTTTTGAAGATCAGTTTAATGTAGATGGATCATTGCCAGATCATATTCAACAAGCAGGAGGATATACAAAGTTGCGTCATTCACTTGGATTAGTAAGTACCGCTGCAGCTGCCTCAATTATGGGGACTCAGGAAAAAAGCTGGAAATTTGTGGATGCCCTTTGGAATGCGAAATTTGAACCTTACTCAGATGGATATTTTGACGCTTATTATGACGGATTACTCTATCTTTTTAGCCTGATGCATTTGAGTGGCAGGTATCAAATTATTAAACCAATTACATCAAATTAAACTAACAGGATTATTGATATTAATATTCTCATTTTTTAAATATGGTCTTTATGTAACATATATTCACTGCCTGTTACGTTAAGAATGTTTTTCTTTCAGTCGTTTGAAAACATCTTCAAGTGTTCCACTAAATGGGCCGGGTGTTTCCATTTTAATTGATACAAGAGCAGCAGCAAACTTCAGTGACTCCGGAACTTTGTGATCCAATCTGTGTGAGAGATATGCAGCAAATGTTGTATCGCCCCTTCCGGTTCTGCCAGCTACACTATTGTTGGAGAATTTCTCATAATATGTTTCCCCTTTAACTCTTGCCAGTACGCCCTGTGATTGTGTAATCACAATTTCAGAACAACCCCATGATTCAATGATGATTGCAGCTTCCTCCAAGTCATCCGTACCGGTCAAAAGGCGGGCTTCCACTATGTCCAGCTTCAGCTTATCCATCATTGCAGCGATCTCTTTTTTATCAGCAACATCACTAAACTCGTGGTTCTTAGTTATTGGATCTACATGTCGGACAAAGCTCTGCATGTCGACCG
>JADGPY010000087.1 GCA_017882205.1 Chitinophagaceae bacterium | reverse complement strand
GTTTTTTTTCTTTATCCTTTTCCATAACTGTCATTTGTCATACAAATATACGACAACTGTCCGATTTTGCTACATTTTTCTTTGTTAATTTTATCCAATAGTTTTACCCAAATATTTTGAATGAGAACATACAGTCAGGTAAGGGCTATGCTTGCAATTACAAAAGCGAGTCTTAAAGCTATTTTCAGAAGTCCATCGGCGGTTGTTTTTAGTTTCATCTTTCCCTTTGTTTTTATTCTCGTTTTTGGATTTATAGGGGACAATGCTGGAAGAAGGACTTATAAAATTGCATTAGAGAATGAATGCGACACAACAAATGATCTATATAAAGCGCTTAGAGCAACTCCGGGGGTAATATTAAAAAGATTCAATAGCACAGATTCTGTGAATACTGAGCTAGAAAAGGGAGGAATTGCTGCAGTCCTTAATATCAGGAAAAATTCTATGGGAAACCCACCATATATCGTTTCATTCAGAAGCAATTCTGCGAGTAATGATAAGTGGCCTCAGTTCAGGAATTTGCTTGAAAGTTTGATTAATGCAGTAAGTAATATCAACTATAGTAACAGACCATCTTATGCACAGTTAGATTTCAATCAGGATAGAGATGTTCCTGTGATTAGGGCATATAAAACGATTGATTTTATTTTACCGGGACAATTGGGATTTTCTTTGCTTAGTACAGGGGTATTCGGGGTAGCATTTATGTTTTTTAATTTAAGAAATACCCTTGTCTTGAAACGGTTTTTTGCCACTCCCATTAATCGTTCCTACATAGTATTGGGAGAAGCTTTAAGCCGGGTGATCTTCCAGATGTTGACAGCTATCATCGTAATTATTGCTGGCAGGTTTTTATTCGGATTCACGCTCATTCACGGCTTAGAAACATTTATGGAAATGCTGGTTCTTAGTTTTATAGGGCTTGTAGTGTTTATGGGTTTTGGCTTTATTGTTAGTGGTATTGCAAAAAGTGATAGCACTATTCCACCATTTGCTAACCTGATTACATTGCCGCAATTTTTGTTAGGCGGCACTTTTTTTCCTGCTGATGCATTTCCAAAGTGGCTTCAACCAATTTCAAAAGCTTTACCCCTCACCCATCTTAACACTGCTTTGCGAAATGTTGCCTTTGAAGGTCAAAATCTTTGGGATGTAAGGGGTGAGATTATGGTATTGCTGCTGTGGGGCATAATAGTATATGCTATAGCAATAAAAGTTTTCCGTTGGGAGTAGAATACGGTGGTGAGTGATTTAACAGTCATAAGGCCGTTACGAAGTCTTAAATGCTACGCCATTTCACCTTGAGCCAGGAACGCTAAAATCACATCATAAATTTTACTAAGTTGTTCATCTGTTATGCAATAGGGAGGCATAATATAGATTGTATTTCCCAGGGGACGTAAGTAAACTCCATTGTTAATACAAAATTCAGTGAATAATGTACCCAGATTATTGAGATAATTATCGCTTTGGCTCGTAATAATTTCAAATGCTGCAATGGTTCCACAAACCCGGTGATTTTTTGTTTCCAGTTTCTTTTTTGATATGGATAGTTCTGAAAGAAATTCTTCTTGTTTTTTACATATCCATTGAATATTTGCCAGGCATTCATCTTTCTGCAATAAATGAAGGCTTGCAATTGCAGCCGTACAGGCAAGTGGATTTGCGGTAAAAGAATGGCCATGATAGAATGTCCTGGCTTTATCATCACTTACAAAAGCATCATAGATCTTTTGTGTACACGCAGTAACACCCAGGGCCATTGTTCCTCCTGTCAAGGCTTTACTCAGGCAGATGACATCAGGTTTTACTTCCAGTTGATCACTTGCAAAAAAAGTTCCGGTTCGGTAAAATCCAGTTAGAACTTCATCAGCGATGCATAGAATGTTTTGCGACCTTATGTATGTAAGAAGGTCGTTCATTGGTTCCGGCTCATACATCAACATACCACCCGCTCCCTGTAATAAAGGTTCATAAATAAAGCATGCGATATCAGTTTGAAGCCCGATGAAGGCTATTAGCTGCTGAAGGTTGTCACTGCCTGGGGTATCTATAAATATCACATCAAAAAGTTTGTCCTCAAAAGCCGCATTGAATATACTGCGATTGCTAACGCTCATGGCACCAAATGTGTCGCCATGATAGGAGTGATTAAACGCGAGTATTTTACTCTTCTTTTCACCAATATTCAGCCAGTATTGTAATGACATTTTGATGGCAACCTCTGTTGCTGTTGAGCCATTATCACTATAAAATATTTTTGAAAAATTAGGCGGTAGTAGATTAATCAGGCCCGTTGCAAGTGTCACAGCCGGTTCATGTGTAAACCCAGTGAATATTACATGTTCAAGTTTTTTAGCTTGTTCAAAAAGCTTTTCTGCAATATAAGGATGGGCATGTCCATGTATATTTACCCACCAACTGCTTATAGCGTCAATATATGTTTTCCCTTCCTGGTCAATCAGCAATGCTCCCTCACCTTTTACAATGGGTATAGGAGGCAGCATATTTTTTTGATGGGTATAAGGATGCCAAATGTATTGAAGATCTTTTTCCTTTAGAGTCATATGCGTTACTTAATAATAAAATTGCGGAGCCGTAACCTGCTGGAGACCTGGCATGCTACGTCTCTACGGATGGATGAATTTCAAATTTCTTTTAATACCGGCATATTTACTTCTTTTAAGTGGTGAATCTTTAAAGATGACATTAAACGATTCTTCCGTTAATTCTTCCCAATCATTAGTGCTGAAATTCAAAATTTCAGGTAGGGCAGTGAACTCATTTTCCTTTGTTGGTTGTGAGAATCTATTCCATGGGCACACATCCTGGCAAACATCGCATCCGAATATTCTATTGCCAAACTTGCCTTTCATGTTTTCAGGTATAAGCATATCTTTAAGCTCTATAGTGAAATACGAAATACATTTACTTCCATCGATCACTTTATTATCAAGGATGGCATCAGTAGGGCAATGATCTATACACCGTGTGCAGCTGCCACAATAATCTTTTATGAAAGGATCATCGTATTCCAATTCAAGATCCAGAATGAGCGTTGCTATAAAAAAGAATGAGCCATTTTTCCTGGTGATCAGGTTACCATTTTTAGCTATCCAGCCTAATCCGCCTTTCATAGCCCAACTTTTTTCCAACACCGGGGCGCTGTCTGCAAAGCCACGTCCATGTACTTCCCCAATATTTTCCTGTATCATTTGCATGAATATTTTCAATTTATTTCTAATCACTTCGTGATAATCTTTGCCCAATGCATATTTAGACACTTGCGGTGCATCTTCGTTCTGCTGTTGTGATGGAAAATAATTTAATAATAAGGTAGTTACAGACCTTGCCCCGGGAACCAATATTCGGGGATCAATTCGACGATCAAAATAATTCTCCATATAGTGCATGCTACCATGCATGCCTTGCATAAGCCACCTTTCCAGGCGTTTCGCATCATCCTCCAATTGTTGTGCTTTTGCTATTCCGCAGTAATCGAAACCCAGTGATTTTGCAGTAGTCTTAATGAATTGAGTATTTTTTTCAATTGTGGGCATGCAAAGTAAAGATACTATACGACACACCAAAAAGCTATTGCAAGGCTTCGTCGACTAATGCTTTTAACTCTTTATACTTATCATTTCTACCTTGCCGCTTCAGGTTGAAGCAAAGTAAAAATCCGGCATATTTCCTTTCATTATCGACCCAAGGGAAAGCGCCAAATAGGCCAGGGCTTGTTACTGCCTTTGATCGAAGCTTGGCTTCCTCCATTACCCATTCTCCAAAACCATACCCCCAGTTTCCTGCCTCCGTTGGTGAGAACGAAACAGTTGTTCCTTTTGCATAATTCTGTTGCATCCTGATGACGGAATTTTTGCTAAGTATTCGCTTTCCTTCAAATGCCCCATCATGCAATATCATCGTCAAAAAGTTTATATAATCTTCTGTAGTGCTCCTTCCACTACCCGCTGGCTTTGCAAACTTTCCCTTGCCAAAATCACTGTTTTTCATATTGCATGGTTTGGCAATACGTTCCGCGAATAGGGTCTCAAAATCCTTTCCACTAATCTTTTCTATTACTGCACCAGCAATTTGCAATCCAGCGCTTGAATAATGGAATACTTTGCCGGGCTCGCCTTCCATTGGTAGCTGAGCTATTTTTTCGATTGCCTCATCCATGGAATTAAGGTTCTTCATTTCTTTGATATTTTCCTTAATCTCAGGTGTTTTAATTCCCGTTAGATGGCTGAGACACTGCCATATTTTAATATTGCCCTTACCATTTTTTGTCATAACTGGTAAGTATTTTCCAACTGTATCTTCCAGTTTTAATTTTCCTTCATCAACAAAGGTCATTACAAGAGCGGCGCTGAGCCATTTACTACTACTGGCAATTAGTTCCTGGCTTGAGGGATTGAAGTCACATATCACTTCTGAAGGATCTTTGCCTTGCCTATTGGCAATGAATTTACCAATCATTTTTTGCCGGGGAGTAAGGTTATTTTCAGACTTTGAGTAGACTGTTTTTCCATCCTTATATATCTGTAACACTGCCCTACCTCCTAATTCAGTGAGATTATCCTTTAACCAGGCATCCACTTTAGAGAATTTATTTTGAGTGTATGCGAACTGTAATAGTAGCAGGAAAATAAGTAACAAGCTGAATTTGCGGCAGTTAGAAGTAATTTTGTATGTCATATTTTCTTTAATAAATATTTGGATTACAAATTGTTATAAAAGTTTAAATTGATAAAAGATAATTATGAATCTAAATAATTTTACAATTAAAGCTCAGGAGTCTGTTGCTAAAGCCCAACAGATCGCTTTTAATGAAAAAAATCCTACGATTGAAACTGAACATCTCTTAAAAGCATTAGTGAGTGATGATGATTCACCCATCGTTTTTTTACTTAAAAAGAATAATGTAAATGTAAATTTTGTTGAAAGTAAGCTGGATGAAGGCATCGGTAAACTACCAAAAACAAATGTAGGTGAACCTGGTCAGGACATAAGCAGGGATATGAATAATGTAATGTTAAGAGCAAATTCAGTACTGAAAACTTTCAACGACGAGTTCGTAAGTGTTGAGCATTTATTACTTGCTATTGTTCAGGGAAATGATAATGCTGCTAAGCTACTCAAGGATGGAGGAGTAACTGAAAAAGGGCTCATAGCTGCCATTAAAGATTTGAAAAAGGGATCCACTATTTCTTCTCAAACTTCAGAAACGCAATATAATGCGTTGAATAAATACGCTAAGAATTTGAATGAACTTGCTCGAAATGGGAAGCTTGATCCTGTCATTGGAAGAGATGAAGAGATCAGGCGCACACTACATATCCTATCACGCCGTACTAAAAATAACCCAATACTAGTGGGGGAGCCGGGTGTTGGTAAAACAGCTATAG
>JADGPY010000421.1 GCA_017882205.1 Chitinophagaceae bacterium | reverse complement strand
GATAATATCGAGATTGAAAAAGCAAAAGCGCTTATTATTGATAGGATCATTGAATATGTTCCTAATTCGGTTGTTATTAAAACAATTATGAAAAAAATAACAGGTAACATCAGTGCGGTTTCATTTGATAGCGGTGAAGCTTTTACTGAACAAATAATCCCTTTCGACACTTTTGTCCAAATCATTGACGGCAAGGCTGAGATTGTAATTGATGGAAAATCGAATTTACTGGAGACAGGCCAGTCAATTATTATACCGGCTCATACATCAAATATTGTAAAAGCCAACAAGCGTTTCAAAATGATTTCGACCCTCATAAAAAGCGGATACGAATGAACAGCAATGGCAGGGATGTTTCAGGCCTGTTTAACTCAAATGTGTGAATAATGTAACTTATTCCCGAAATTATGTAATGGTTACCGGATTAGAGAGACATACCTTTGTTAGCGTAATAATTTACTCACAAATTTAAAGTTGATATCAATGAAAAATATTATTTCTAAACATAATAACATAAATCAATTAAACTTACAGTCATGGGAAATCTACTTTATGTAATAGCAGTAATCCTGCTTATCGCATGGGCAATAGGATATATCGGGTACAGTGCCGGAGGCATTATACACATTCTTCTTGTTATTGCAATTATTGCAGTAATACTCAGGGTTATTCAAGGTAGGAATTCAATTTAAATCAAATAACTATAAAAATCAAAAAACATGAAAAAGATCGTTCTTTGTTTAATGACAACATGCTTGTCATTAACATTTCTCCCGCTTCAATCAAATGCTGCAACTACTGCTGCCCCTTCCTCTTTAGTAGATTCAAAATCTGCGGAATCTGCAGAAGCTAAAACCTTAGTGCTAAGGTTAAACGAAATAAACGCGATGGATAAGTCAAAATTGAAGTCGGCAGACAAGAAAAGTTTGCGAAAAGAAGTAAAGTCAATCAACCACAAGCTTAGAGAAATAACTGGTGGCGTGTATCTTTCAGTGGGTGCAATACTTCTTATTGCATTGCTACTGATTATTTTGTTGTAGACAATTAAAAACAAAAGTCATGGGAAATCTACTTTATCTCATAGCAGTAATCCTGCTTATCGCATGGGCAATCGGATATATCGGGTACAATGCCGGAGGCATTATACACATTCTCCTTGTTATTGCAATTATTGCAGTAATACTCAGGGTTATTCAAGGCAGGAATATATTTTAATTTAAATTAATTTAAAAATCAAAAAACATGAAAAAAATCGTTCTTTGTTTAATGGCAACATTCTTGTCATTAACATTTCTCCCGCTTCAATCAAATGCTGCAACTACTGCTGCACCTTCGTCTTTAGTTAATTCAAAACCTGCAGAAGCTAAAACCTTAGTGCTAAGGTTAAACGAAATAAACGCGATGGATAAGTCAAAATTGAAGTCGGCAGACAAGAAAAATTTGCGAAAAGAAGTAAGTTCAATCAGACACAAGCTTAGAGATATAGGTGGTGGCGTGTATCTTTCAGCGGGTGCATTAATTCTTATTGTAATTCTGCTGATTGTATTGTTGTAAACAATTAAATTTACAGTCAAGGGAGAAGAATCCTTTAAAATCATCACTTTAATAATAATCATTTAAAAATAAAATTATGAGCTCAGGAAAAGTATTATTAGGCGTATTGGCTGGCGTAGCTGCCGGTGCATTGTTAGGGGTTTTATTTGCCCCCGATAAAGGTTGGAATACCCGGAAAAGAATATCTAAAAAGGGAGATGACTATGCGGATGCATTAAGAGAAAAATTCGATGAATTTATTGACAGCATCTCTGAAAAATTTGAAGAGGTAAAGGAAGATGTTACCGACTTTGCTGAACAGGCACAGGCCAAAGTAGAAGACGTGAAAAAGGGCGTGAAAACTGCCAGGGGTTGAACTGTTTTCAAGGTAATTTAAACATTGCAACTGGAATAAAAATTTAAACATGGAAATAGAAACATTGAATACCAAACCTCCCATTCCTAAGGATAACAGGTCACTTAATTCTTCATTGTTCAGTTTTGATTTGCCAATCTTAATTGAAAATATGAAACATAGTCATACCTGGGAAAAAGGGGAACTTAATGCAATGATTCTTTTGAAAAGTCCCGGTAAGCAGATTGTGCTTACCGCATTGCATGAAGGAACAGAAATTAATTCTTTTCAGTCAAATGATTCAATTACCTTTCAGATAATTGAAGGAGAATTAAAGTTTCATGCCCGGAAAGAATCTGTAACCCTTAATAAAGGTCAATTGCTGACACTTCATGAAAACATAAAATACAGCCTTACAACCATGGAAGAAACTGTGTTCCTTTTAACCATTGCAAACGGCACCTTACAACCGGCAGAAAACTAAATGCCCTGGTGTTTATACATTTTATCAAGACCGAAGCCATGGAAGACAATGCGAAGTTGATTGAATCACTGCTGGAAAGAGCTGCTGAATACGGTAAAACAAGCTATGAGTTAGTAAAACTTAAAGCCCTGGACAAAACATCAGATGTTGTTTCCTCATTCATACCTCATTATGTTGTCATTGTCTTAATTGCGTCATTTATGCTTTTTTTCAGCCTGGGATTAGCTTTTTGGCTCGGCGAAATCCTTGGCAAAACCTGGTACGGATTCTTTGTGGTAGCTGCTTTTTATGGTATTATCGGGATTATTATACATTTCTTTATGCATAAATGGATTAAAAAGCTTGTCTGCAATTATTTCATTAAACAGGTGCTTAAATAAAATCACATGGAAAACATAACTTCCACTGCCGGGCTTAAAAATGCAATTCAATTATTAGAAGTTGAGCAAGCTCTTAATGGGCAGCTATTGAAAGAACAATTCTACTTTATCTACGAGAGTTTTAAGCCTGTTAACCTTCTCAAGAGCACTTTGAAAGATATAACTTCATCGCCATTTCTGATCGATAACATTTTAGGCACTGCAATGGGTTTGGCTACCGGTTCTCTCTCAAAAAAAATATTTATAGGTGCATCAGGCAATATTATCAGAAGGCTTATCGGCTCTGTTTTGCAGTTAGGTGTTACAAACGTTGTTGCTCGACACCCTGACACTATTAAATCATTTGGTCAGTTTATCTTTCAACATATTCTCCGTAAAAAAAGAAAAGAATTCTGAAAAGCCGTGACAGATGAAGAATTAAAATTACCATTTTACGCAAAGGCAACCATTTTTTTCATCGGCTTTTTTGCCTTGTTTACGATGTTGTACATCGCTAAGAGCATTATTATTCCTGTCGTTTTCGCAATCATTATTGCCATCGTACTCCACCCGGTGGTAAATTTTTTTGTACGGATAAGAATAAACAGGGTAGTAGCTATTGTAATTACTTCATTCCTTATCTTTTTTGTTATTGTTGCGTTTGGCGCTTTTTTAATTTCGCAGGCAAACCGGTTAAGTGAATCATGGCCGATACTGGTCAATAAATTTACCAGCATACTCAATGAAACCATCACCGAGGCTGCCGATTATTTCAATAAAGACCCTCAAAAGATCCATGAATGGATTACAAAAACCCAGGGTGAACTCATCAACACCAGCACCGCTGCAATCGGGAAAACACTCGTCATCCTTGGCAGCGGGGTAGTGTTATTGTTTTTACTTCCCGTTTATATCTTTTTGATATTATTTTACCAACCCATCTTACTCGGGTTTATTCACAGGGTCTTTGGCACAAGCGACCAAAGTCAGGTGAGCGAAATTGTTACCCAGATCAAAACTGTTATTCAACGCTATCTTATAGGACTGGTTATAGAAGCTGTTATGGTAGCAACACTGGATACCGTTGCTCTTTTGATACTTGGAATCGAATACGCTCTCCTGCTCGGCATTCTTGGTGCACTACTCAATGTCATTCCATACATCGGGGGACTCGTGGCAGTAGCATTGCCCATGATGGTTGCTCTGGTTACCAAATCGTCACCTATATACGCCATTTATGTTATGGTAGCCTATTATTTCATCCAACTGATAGACAATAACTACATCGTCCCCATAATAGTTGCCTCAAAAGTAAAAATCAATGCGCTTTTCTCTATAATAGTGGTTCTTGCCGGGAATGCTTTATGGGGCATACCCGGTATGTTTCTTTCCATACCGCTGCTTGCCATTGTAAAACTCATTTGCGACCATATCGAACCCTTAAAACCCTGGGGATTTTTATTAGGCGACACCATGCCCCCAATATTAAAAATTAAAGCGATTTTAAAAAAAATAAAAATTAAACCTACTTGATAGAGGTTTAAAAAAAAGGTGTTTTATTTACAAAGACCGATTTGGAATTTGAAAATGAAGGTGTAAATCATCACGAAGAGTTGTTTGGCCTGGGAAATGCAGTATACCCCGGAATTACTTTGATAAAAAGTAAACAAAACTCCACACAAGATCATACCAGCGACCTGGCTGAAATCTTGTTTATTACCTCCTATCCACCGAGGGTATGTGGCATAGCAACCTATTCCCATGATTTGATAAAGGCGCTTAATAATAAATTCAGCAATTCATTATCTATAAAAGTTTGTGCATTGGAATCAGGAGACACAAATTATCCATATCCCGGTGAAGTAAAATATATTCTTAACACATCATTAGCTGCCGGATATGAAAAATTGGCATTAAATATTAATAAAGACAATCACATTAAAATCGTCTTGGTCCAGCATGAGTTTGGCTTTTTTAAAGTGCAGGAACAAATATTTCTGCAGTTTTTATATGAACTTTCAAAGCCGGTTGTTATTGTTTTTCATACCGTATTACCCCAGCCAGATGAACTGTTAAAAGCAAAAGTGCAAAATATTGCTACTGCCTGCGAGTCAATCGTGGTAATGACTAATAACTCTGCACAGGTGTTAATAGATGCCTATGATGTGCCGCAGCAGAAAATAACTGTCATTGCGCACGGCACTCATTTGGTGCCCCATTTAAGTAAAGGATTTTTGAAAAAAAAATATGGATTAAAAGGCCGGCAAGTTCTTACTACGTTCGGCCTGCTTAGTTCGGGAAAGAGTATTGAAACTACAATAGAAGCATTGCCAGCTATTGTAAAAACCAGCCCTGATGTTGTCTTTCTGGTAATTGGCAAAACCCATCCCGAAGTTGTGAAAGCGGAAGGAGAAAAATATCGGAACAGTCTTGAGGATAAGGTAATACTATATAAGCTAACCCACCATGTAAAATTTATTAACAGCTATTTGCCATTACCAGATCTGCTCGAATATTTACAACTTACCGATATTTACCTGTTTACCTCCAACGATCCTTTCCAGGCTGTAAGCGGCACTTTTGTTTATGCCATGAGTTGCGGTTGCCCCATCATTTCTACACCTATTCCTCATGCAAGGGAAGTATTGACTGAGGATACAGGAATTATTTTTGATTTTCGCAACTCACAACAATTAGCCAATAGCGTAATTCGTTTACTTAACGATGATCCGTTACGAAGAAATATCAGCTCCAATACCTTGCAGAAGATAGTTTTCACAGCATGGGAAAACTCGGCGGTTGCACATGCCATGTT
>JADGPY010000420.1 GCA_017882205.1 Chitinophagaceae bacterium | reverse complement strand
TAACTTAGGCAGAATTGTCATTCCATCGTAAGCGGTGTAAGTGGCATAATAGGTTATTTCGCCATTATCGTCAGTAAATTTCACAAAACGGGCATCTTCGATACCTCTTTGCTCAGTTGCAGATACAGGAAAAATAACCCTTTCGGAAATAGCTGAATCAATAGAAAAATGAATCTCGTAATGAGATGAAGCCAGCGACATCATGTGATTTATTATTTTTATCTGGTCTTCAGTAATATCCGGATCTTTAATCGCTGTTTCAAGGCTCTTCATCAATTCGCCATACGTAAAACTATCACCTAATTGATCTATGATAAAATCGGCCGAAACAACATCTTTTTTCATTGGAATTTCAGCAGGTTTTTCTACAACAGCCGAAGGAATAACGTTTTCCTTACTTTGCATTGCATCAAGATTATCAAGCATTACGGGAATAACTACATTTGCCTGTTCCTGCATTCCGTCCAGTTTCTCCTGAAAGCTTTTTTTATCATAGACATTCCGTATAATTTTATCCGCTTCTGCCAGCATTTTTCCAACAGGTTCTATCGTCAGGTTATTGTTTTTGTCAAGAATTCCTGAGCGGAAAACTACCGATGAGATATGCCCTTCACCGGTAGCCCGGAAACTAAAAATCACCCTTTTTTCATCTGGTCTTATTTCTGACTGATCCGGATGTTCTATAACGGATGGATTAAAAAAAGCAGCCGATTCAATGGAATATTCCATCGTAAAATACGAACCTATCAGCGCTTTCTGTGGCATGCTAAGATCTTCTTTATTAACTTCGATCTTATCAAATATGGGGGCCAGTCGGTCAAAATGTTTCCCAAATATCTGTGAAATATTCCTGTGACGCCGGGAATAGCCTCTCAGCAATTGACTCATGGCAACATTTACTTCATTTTCGGGCATTGCCAATACCTTCCTGATAATATCAGCCGACCTTCCATCATCCAAATATAGAAAACGGGCAATTACCCGGGAAGAATCAGGAGAGAATATAAACTTTTTTCTGGTTACATTTACTTGCATTCTGCACAGTTTTAATGAATCTGCTATTCTTAATCGGCGAAAGTAATGTTTCTGAAGATGCTTTTAACGTTTTCAAGTGATTTAATGATGGTTATGCTCAACAGTAAATCTGGTTTTTCAAACACAAAAGCCAGCGCCAAAATGGAGCCGGCTTTTATATATTGACCAGAGCAGCTAATTCAGTACTAGAAGCTTATTTTATCAAAATAAAAATGATAAATCCGAAGTAAACGGAAGCCGTTACTTTATGATTCGTCTTTTGTTGTGCGCACCAGACTGATACCTGCAATGAAGAATAGAAGGCCAAGCATTCCGTATATGATAAGCGCTTTAACATCGCGCGCACCGCCTGAGGCATTTACAAATAATACTGCCGCATAAATAAGTCCTCCTATTCCGAGCAAGGTTAGTAACGCACCAAAGATTCTTTTGAGATTCATAATTTTAATTTTAAAGGTATGTTCTGATTTAAAACCGATTTTTTCGAAAAGGTCAATTACTCCTTTGAAGATTATTCGAAGTGTAAACCAGCACCACGAATGACTAAATCATGGATTTTTTATACATGTACATCCATCAGGTAGGTGAAAATCCCAAATACCTTGAGAAGCCAAATGATAAGAACAATCACAACCACAACATTGAAAATTGATTTGATGTTGTGGTCCATGGGGATAAATGTATTGATGATCCACAAAAGGACACCCACGACAATTATTACGATTAAAATAGATAGCAGTGGCATATGAAATGATTTAAAAGTTTAATTCAAAGGTAATTTGCCTAATCCTCTATGGTGTTACATAACTTTTAAAATAAGTTACATCATTCACACATTTTCGGGGACAGTGAGCTTTTTTGTTTAGCCTGTCGATGAGAAGAATACAAGGCAAAAATGCTCCGTCTGTCATTTCAGTATCTTAAATTTCAACTGAAATTTTTTCTTTTGGATAAGTGAACGCCAGTCAATGAATAAAAGTGCGCTGATCAGAATTAACCCAACCGCCAAACTTGCAATTGATTTCCACGATAATGCTCCCTCGATCATACTTCTGGCATGTTCTGATGCATACTTGCCAATATGTACCGTAATGGCATCGCTCGTGAATTTGCCAACAAAAAATGCCGGGATAATATACAAAGGTTTTATTTTCGCCATACCACCTGCCAGGAATAACGGCGTTGTTGGAAGTGGCAATAAAGAGTAGGCTATTATAACCATCTGACTTCGCCATCCTTTTTTTTTCATTTCGTTTCCAAGAAACTCGACATCTTCAGTCTTTGACCGCTTAAAAATTCTTCCCGCCAGAAAAGGGATGTATAATGTAAGAATATATCTTCCCAATATAGAACCGGCAACTCCAAATCCAATGACTTCCCAAATGTTCAGTTTAAACATGATCTGTAAAAAAACCATGATGGTAAATGCCGGAGGAAAAGGTATAGGTACTACATCAAATAAAAAGGAGCCGATAAAAACCAATAGATATTGCCACCACATATTTTTAATGTTTTATAATCTTATTATTGAAGGAAAGCATATTGATAATTAGTTTATTCAATTGACAATAATACTGGGCTTACTGGTGTTGAAGATCTAAACTTTCGACAAGGCGGATTATCCTTGGGCTAAAGTGTAAAACATCGCAACTGCGGATGCCAACATAACCACGAATGTAATCCAAACCACGGTATTAGACAACCACCCACTGCGGTATTCGCCCATAATTTTTTTATTACGTGCAATTCTGGCAATCAAAAAGATTAAAGGTACAGCAGCCACTCCATTAAAAACGGCGGTAAAAACCAGTGCTTT
>JADGPY010000086.1 GCA_017882205.1 Chitinophagaceae bacterium | reverse complement strand
ATATAAGAAATTAGCAGAAGTAAAAACGCGGTAAAATACCCCCACCTGATCCTGTCAGCAAGCCGGTCAACAATGTTTGTTATCATAAGATCCAGATTAGGTATAGGCAATTTACCTTTAAATATAACAAGCTTCCTAAGGTACCTGTATAATTAATTCTTTGATTTCCCCATAAGCCAGAAAATAACAATAACGATCACAACAACGATGATCACCCCTACCCATACCCCCGCTTTAAATATGTCCGCAATTGCCTGACAACTGCTCATAGATAAAGAAACTAACAACAACAAACTGATTAGATTAAATGTACCGTACTTATTCATAAACGCTATTTTTTGATTTTAGAAAGTGGAGAATCCTTTTCGATTTTATTAATACTTTTTGCCGGGCTTCATTTATTGAATGAGTAGCAAAAATATGGCAATCCTTTTTAATATTCAATACTTTGAATAGCACCGTAAAAACGACTTAAAATCTTCCTCATAATGGGAAAAAATTTACTCAATACAACCCTAAAGATATCCATAGAATGATACATTTTTTAAAATCCTACCCTCATTCTATATTGTATTGTAGCTCTTTAACATAGTTGTTTCAAGTTTGGCAAAATATTTTATACTATATCATTAACATCAACTATATTTTTAATACAATTAAAACCACCAATTATGGGCTCAGGAAAAGTATTAGCAAGCGTATTAGCAGGTGCCGCTGCAGGCGCAATTTTGGGAATTTTATTCGCTCCTGATAAAGGAACTGAAACAAGAAGAAAAATTGCAGAGAAAGGCTCTGGTTTTGTAGATTCAGTAAAAGATAAAGTGAGTGAGTACTCAGATGCAATTGTAGATAAGTATGATTCAGTTAAAGAGAAAATTACAGGAGCTGTTTCTGACGGCAGGGATATGCTGAATAAAGGGCAAAGCCAGGGAAATGCTATTAAAGCAGACGTAAGAAACTCGATGAATTCATAAATAACCCATGGCTTTAGCCTTGAGGTTCCCGGTGATAAACGTAATGTAATGGAAAATCAAACAACCGCTATTGAGTCCTTGTGGGATAGAGTGAGGGATTATATTGAAACAAGGATAGAGCTCCTTAAGTTAAAATCTGTAGATAAAGCAGCAGGATTAGTTTCTGGGTTGGTTACCAGGATCATTCTGGTAATCATATTAATTATCTTTATCGCATTGCTTAACATTGGAGTTGCTCTATGGTTGGGCGATCTGCTTGGCGAATACTATTATGGATTTTTCGCCGTCGCGGGTTTTTACGCTATCACCGGGCTTATTTTGTATCTTGGTCGTCGTAAGTGGATCAAAGGCCCCATCAGCAACATGATGATTAAAAAACTGATGGATTAACCCCTATAAATTATAGGGATGTAGAGACGTTGCTGTGCAGCGTCTCTACTCAAATATTTGCAATGAAAAAGATTCACAACAATGGAGATCTCAAGACTGCTATTTTTGAGCTTGAGAGAAAAAAGTTCATAGAAGAACAGACCTTGAAAGAACATTTTCACCAAACGGTAGAAAGTTTTAAGCCTGCGAATATTTTAAAGAATACAGTTTCAGAGGTCGCAGCATCCCCCACACTTAAGCATAACTTATTGAATGTAGCTTTAGGCCTTGGAGCTGGCTACCTGTCGAAAAAACTCGTAGTTGGAAGAGAAGCAGGCTTGCTAAAAAGAAGCCTGGGTACAGCACTTCAATTTGCTGTGACAAGCCTGATTGCGAAAAATAAAGAAAATGATGCGATAGAGACCCATAAAAAAGGTGGGTTACTGCAGAGGATATTTTCTGGGAGTAAGGAAGGATAGTTGAGTGATTCCACTTTCCTAACCCTTGAGCCTTTTAAAGCATTTATTCAGATCAATCCCCTTCCCCAAAACATTGCTAAAAATATCTCCTACTTTTTTAACCCTCTTGACAATATTGTTGATATGAAAGTCTCGGGGAGACAGGCCAACTTTAACCTCATTCCATAACAATGGAGTTGATACAGTAGCTCCCGGCTTTGGACGCAAGCTATATACAGAGGCAATTGTCTGGCCTTTGCTGTTTTGCAGGTAATCCATATAAATATGTTTGTTTCCACGCTTCCTTAGATTGCGTTCCAGGGTTGTGAAACCCGGCAATTCTTCACTTGCCATCGTGCATACCAGGAGCGCAAAATCCTTCACCTGGTCATATGTGTATTTCTTTCCGGTTGGGACATAAATATGAAGCCCGCTTGATCCTGAGGTTTTACAATAAGATGATGCACCAGCTTTGTCAAGTACCTGCTTTACTACATTTGCAGCTTCAACTACCTGTTCAAAAGTATTTTTGTCAGAAGGATCAATATCTATGATCAGGTAACTTGGTTTATCAAGGTCTTCTACTGTAGAATGCCATGGATTAAGTTCAATACAGCCAAGATTGTTGAGGTATGTAAGAGTAGGTTGGTTATCACAAATTATATAGTCAATGTCCTTATTGTTTGAAACCGAATGCACTATTTGCCTTTTTACAAATGAAGGTGCATCCTCACCGGCATCCTTCTGAAAAAATCCCTTATCATGAATCCCATTGGGGTTCCGTAACAATGATTCGGGGCGGCCTTTCAGGTACGGCAATATATAATCAGACATGGCTATGTAATAATTGATCACATCTCCCTTAGTGATCCCATCCTCGGGAAAATAGACCTTCCCCATATTGGTTGCCTTCACTTTAATTTTTCCAAAGCTAAATTCCTTATCAACACTGCTGTCTTTATCATATACAGCTTTCTCAATTTTTTTTACATCCGATTTTTTAGTCTTTATATTTGCCATGGTTACCTCCTTAGTAGATTTATCTTCACGAAGGTGAAGGAAGATAGGGTGCCGCAACATCCCATCATTGGTTACTTCTGTAAATTTTATTTCACAAACAAGAGTTGCCTTTACCCAGGTAACCGGCATATTCGTCTTTACCTTTTCACTGAAGGGAGAGTTCTTCTGAACAAGAGGTTGAAGCATTTCATACATTTCTTTCAAAGTCGATTGGTTAAATCCCGAACCAGTATGGCCAATGTATTTTAGCTTTTTTCCCTCCCTGATTCCCAATACCAATGATCCGAAATATTTCCTTGAGCCTGCGGGTTCAGTATATCCTGCAATAATAGCCTCCTGGGTTTTATTATGTTTTACCTTGAGCCATTCATTTGTACGCCGGCCAATATAATACTTGCTGCTTGATTTCTTTGCCATCACTCCTTCCATATCTTTTTCCTTAACGGCTTCAAAGAAGTGAATGCCTTCACCAACTATATGATCTGAATATTTTATTACGTCATTCTTTTTAATAATTCCTGATAATATCTTCTTCCTTTCTACAAGCGGAAGCCCACAGGTATTTTTTCCATTTAATGATAAAAGATCAAATACATAATATTGAATGGGTCTATGTCTGTTAGCGTCGTAATGCTGCAAGAGTTGAAATTCGGGCTGTCCTTCATCATTCAAAACAACAATCTCACCATCCAAAACTGCTTGCAGCTTCATTTTCTTCAGCTCGCTGAACACTAACGGGTAGGAATATTCGAAGGTGATCCCATTCCGTGAGTATAATTTTACCTTACCGTTGTCTACCTCTGCTATAGCGCGGTACCCATCCCATTTGATCTCGAATATCCAATCCTTATCATCAAATGGATCCTGTATCTCTTTTGCCAGCATTGGTGAAATACAATCATTGAGCTTTCTGCCCTGTTGAATAGATTTCCTCAGCTTTTCTTTTTTTTTACTGTTTTATTCTTCGCATTGGCCATTAGCCATTTATTAATAGGTGAGTTTTGGGGCGTATCATCTTCACTATTGTATTCGTCATGGACTGCATATCCATCATTGTGTTTTATCAGCAGCCAGCTATTATCTTCATTGTTTTTCAATTTCACAAGTGCAAATTCTCCTTTAAGCTTTGTTCCAAATAAACGGAACTTGAGGTTACCGCTTTCCAATCCTGCCAGTAGCAGCTTTTCTGCTTTGCGCTTTTGCGAATTTGCAAGATCTGAATACATGCCATGATCCCATATTTCAACAATCCCTGCGCCATAATTTCCCTCAGGAATGATCCCCTTAAAATCTTTATAATCATATGGATGATCCTCAACCATCATGGCGAGCCTCTTGTCTTTGGGATTTAAGGAGGGACCTTTTGGAACTGCCCAACTCTTTAATACACCCTCCATCTCCAACCGGAAATCATAATGCAATCGGGAAGCCTTATGCCGTTGAACAACGAACGATAATTGAGAAGCCGATGCTTTTACCTTCCCTTTGGGCCTGTCTTTAGGCTCGGGAGTGGCGACAAAATTTCTCTTCTTATTATATAGTTGTAATCCCATCAGGAAGCTTTTTTACGCTTGGTGTTTAGGCTTGCTTTCAATTGAGCCATAAGGTCCTTTGCTTTGCTATGAACCACCTTCATTTGTGGTGCTTTTATTTTCCTGCCTTTTGCTTTAGCGTGAATCACTTTCATGAGCTCAGCCGTATACGTATCTTTATATGAGGCTATGTTAAATTTGTGCGATAGTTGGTTGATCAACGATACTGCCATTTGAAGTTCCGCCGGTTTAACCTCTGTTTTTTGTGGAAGATTCAGCTCCTTAGGATCCCTTATCTCTTCTTCAAATCTTATCCTGTTTAAAATGATCGCCTTTTCCTCTGCCCTAAGTATCGCCAGGCTTTCTTTATTGCGCATCACAAATGTTGCAATCCCTACCTTTTTTGTTTTAATCAAGGCCTGCCGCAACAATTCATAGGCCCTGCTACCAGACTTATCCGGTTCTACATAGTATGGAGTTTCATAGTAGATACTGCTGATCTCATCTTCCTTTACAAAATCGGTAATTTCAACAGTATTAGTCTTTTTTGCACTTGCTGCTTCAAAGTCCTTGTCATCCAGCACTATGTATTCGTTATTAATTTTATAGCCTTTCACAATATTTTCCCAGCTAACTTCCTTGCCGGTCTTTTCATTGATCCGCTGGT
>JADGPY010000419.1 GCA_017882205.1 Chitinophagaceae bacterium | reverse complement strand
TTCATTATTACAGGATGCGCGAGTAAATTTTTCCCTGATAAGAAATTGTATCAATACCCGGAAAAAACAAATGATATGGCTGTTGTATACCCAGATGGTTCAATTCATCACAGTGATGGAAGTATTACCAGGAATTGCAAGAAGAATCCTTCTAATTCCACACCTGGCGATATTTCCGCAATAACAGATTCTACAGGAAGGCATGCCAGGCATCGTGGTGGTGAATAATTTGGTAAGATAATTGCTCAACTAATTTAAACATCTGAATATGAAATACAAATTAGCCTTAGTCTTAGCAATCTTTGCAATCTTTACTTATTCCTCTGGTTTTTCACAAACCAGGAAACCTTTAAGGCGGCCAGATGGAACTTTGGTTCTTCCTGCTCACCCAGGACCAATTCATCATAGAAAACCCATTCATCGACCACATCGGCGACCACTTCATGTAAATATTTACCTTCCAAAACATCCGAAAGGCAGGCCGTTACCGCCGCCTCCCGGATTAAGGGGAGGAAGGCCTGGATTACCTCCGGGACTACCAAAATAGAAATAAGCGAATTCCCCCGGTGGACTGGTCTGAGAATTGAACTTATTAAAGAAGCATGGGAATATGAGATATAAAATAACCTTTGCAATAACGATCTTTTTGATCCTTTGCTGCTCAGCGTCATTTGCCCAGATAACAAAACCAACAAGGCTTCCGGATGGCACATGGGTTTATCCTGATGGTTCGAAGCGAATGCCAGATGGTACTATAAAATATCCTAACGGCTCATATCCGCCAGTTGGCACCAGGATGCCCGATGGCACGGTGGTTTATCCTAATGGAAAAACATATCCTGAATATCCAATCTATCCTGGTAATTCTACCTATCCAACCTGGGGAAGCAGGCAACGGGATGGCAGTATCGTTTTTCCCAACGGCAAAATAAAATATCCAGACGGAACAATCCGATATCCTGATGGAAGATTGAAATACCCTGACGGAACAATTCGCTACCCTAATGGAAGTATTCGGAATCCAAAGCAATGGAAAGGTGAATGGATTCCTCCGGGACAGATAAAAAACTCTCATGGAAATGGGAGAGATTATCCCGCTGGGAGATAATGCACAGTTCTAAGTTGATAATTTAGATCTTAGAACTTTTTTATGATTTATACCCCAGGATCTTTAACATACTTTGAGCGGTTTGTTCTTTAGCATATACCCAATCAATAAGCTGTCCGTTCTTATCTTTCTCCACAATGATGTGCTTTGGTGAAGGTATAAGGCAATGTTTGATCCCTCCATAACCACTTATCTGGTCCTGGTAAGCGCCAGTATGAAAAAATCCAACATATAGAGGCTCACCATTAACGATCTTGGGAAGAAATACTTCATTGATGTGTTCTTCTGAATCATAGTAATCATGGCTGTCGCAGGTGATACCTCCGAGTGTTACACGCTGGTATTCTTCACTCCAATTATTGATCGGCAACATTAGAAATTTCTCTCCGATCCCCCATGTGTCAGGCAAAGTGGTAATGAATGAGGAGTCGATCATATACCATATTTCCCTGTCGTTCTGCATCTTCTGTCCTATCACGCTATAAATATGTGCCATGCTTTCCCCCACTGTATAGCTGCCAAACTCTGTAAAAATATTTGGCATAGGCACCTTGCTTCTCTTGCATCCCACCTTGATATTTCGGACTATTTCATTGATCATGAACTGGTAGTCATATTCAAATCCAAGTGAATGTTTGATGGGGAAACCACCTCCAATATTTATAGAATCAAGCTCAGGACATATTTTCCTCAGCTGACAGTACAGGTTGATGATCTTATTTAATTCACTCCAGTAATAGATATCATCTTTGATCCCCTTGTTTAAAAATATGTGCAACATCTTTAGCTGGAACCGATGTTCATTTCCTTCTATTTCATCTACATAAAATTCCAGGATGTCTCTTGATCTAAAGCCTAATCGTGATGTATAAAATGGAAAAGTTGGTTCTTCCTCTGCTGCAACACGGATGCCTATTTTAAAGGGAACTTTTACTGACTTTTTATACGCTTTCAGTTCTTCTTTATTATCAAGTACAGGGATCACATTTTTGAAACCTGTATTTAATAACCGCGCAATCCTACTCGTATATGATTTTTGCTTAAATCCGTTGCATATGATGAAAATGTCCTTATTTATCTTCTTGCTTTCATACAACTTGTGAATAATCTCCAGGTCGTATGCATAGGAGGTTTCAAGATGTATGTCATGTTTCAAAGCTTCCTGAACAATGAAGGAGAAATGTGAGCTTTTTGTACAATAGCAATAAAAATATTTCCCTTCATATTTGTGCTTTTTAAAGGCGTTGGCAAACATTTTCTTTGCCTTATTTATCTGCATGCCAATCTTAGGCAGATAAGTAAGCTTAAGAGGAGTGCCATACTTATCTATAAGTCTTTTTATGTCCACATTATTATATCGAAGATATTCATCTTCAACTTTAAAATCTTCCTGTGGAAATTTGAAAGTCTGGCGCACCAGGTCGGTGTAGCTATTGTTCATTTATATGCTTTACATTTTAATTATATACAAATGTAACTGAATGAATTATTGATACAAATAAAAAAACCGTCTCGCAAGAAGCGGGACGGTAGAAGTTATATTGAAAAAAAATTATTTACCTTATTTAACAGAGTCAACGAGCTTCTTGAAGCTTTCGGGCTCATTCATTGCAAGATCTGCAAGTACTTTCCTGTTGAGCTCAATATTTTTACCCCCAAGCTTATGAATAAATTGGCTATAAGTCATTCCTTCAACTCTAACGGCAGCGTTTATACGCGCAATCCACAATGTACGGTATTCGCGCTTTTTCAATTTACGACCTACATAGCTATAGGTCATACCCTTTTCCATTACATTCTTTGCAACGGTATATACATTTTTACGCTTACCATAATATCCTTTGGCAGCTTTTAATATCTTTTTTCTTCTTGCCCTTGATGCTACTGCATTTACTGAACGTGGCATGGTTAATTATTTTAAATTTTGAATTACCTGATATCTGATTACTATTTTACTTCAGCCTTAACAGCCTCATAACATAATCCCTGTTGGCTGAACCCACTTTTCCAACTTTGCGTAGATTACGCTTGCGCTTTGTAGATTTCTTTGTTAGGATGTGACGTTTGTAAGCATGTTGGAAAGTGATCTCTCCAGTACCGGTAACTTTAAAGCGTTTCTTTGCGCTACAGTTGGTTTTAACCTTTGGCATGTTCAATATTTTACTTTTACACTCTGCTGGCGTCCCACACTGGTGGGAACTTATGGAGCCTTATGAGCAATATGTTTTTAAATGATAACGTCCATTAAGCCAACATAAAGCGATAAACGGGGTGCAAAAGTAAGGAAATATTTTTAAAAATTCTCTTCTTTCTTCCTATCTGGGATTGAGAACAACTTTTCAACCCAATGCACAGCCCCTGAGATGGGGCCCTCCATTTTATGAATTCGGTCATCTACAGTATTATCATGCAAAACCTCACCAATTTGAAGTTCAGCAGGCAGGCATGTTAAAATATGGTGCCTTTGATCTGTGAGAAAAAGCGTTACTGCATTATCAGTGGTATTACCTTTTAAATTTTCACGAACCACGTGAACTGCCTCCCGTGCAATCTTTTCCATTTGCATGGAGGTGAAGTCTACGGAGTTATTAGTATAGTGAGCTACCTTGTCTATAACCGT
>JADGPY010000418.1 GCA_017882205.1 Chitinophagaceae bacterium | reverse complement strand
TTTTTTCAAATAGTCCCATGTGGGACTAACAATTTGCTTATCAGCGATTAAAGATGCTTACTTTCTGGGTAATATACAGCAGTCATACAAAATAGAGATCATTAGCGAAATAGCCCCTGTAATGATCTATAATAATCAGAAAAAATATGTTGGTCCAGGAGAAACATTATTGTTTAAAGCAGGTACACTGCACAAATTCTGGAATGAAGGCAAAGATGTGTTGAGATGCACCAAAGCCTGTTGCGTAATGGCAACATCTTATTTGGCAGTTCTAAATTTTTTTCCTTATCAACCCTTGCAGAATTAGATTATAATCTGGTTATTTCAATGCTGATAAAACATTCTATATTGTGCGCAACGGCTCATGCAATGTGAACTGCTGCTGCACTGTCTGTGTTGTTGCGTAACTTTATTATTTTTCTTAAAATTTACGGGTATTCCAATACTAACAGTAAAGCTTGAAGTATTTGACTGGAATGTATAGGCTGTTGTTTTGTTGTTATCAACTGTGTTAAGGGTTTGTGTATTGTTGCCGAGGCCTTTCAGATAATTTAAACTTACCACAAATTTGGATTGTTTGCGGCTACCAAATTCAAAAGCAGTACCAGCAATAAATGCAGTGTTCCATCCGGCTTTGTATTCGTAATTTGTTTGGCCACTTTTTGTTTCTGTTTCTATTTTACCTTTTTCCGATGGAAGAAATGCAAATCCTGCAGATGGTTTAATGCGCATATACCATCCTTTATTTTGTGCCATTGTTTTATTTGAAGTATTTCCAAAATGATTTGATGAATTGTGTTGCCCGCAACTCAAATGGCCTGTGCAGCTATGGTGCTGTCCGCCGCTGCAACTATGTCCGGATCTGTTTGAAGAACCTGGTTTGCTTAATGCAATTGGTTTAGTGCTAAACTGGTACCCGCCTTCTAAACGGAGTTGTAAATCTTCAGCGTAAGCTTTATAAGATGTTCGGGCGGTTAGCGGATCAGCAAATTTAAATTCAACTGCAGGACTGCTGCTTGAAATGCCGAAGAATACTCCATCCCCTGTTTTAAATGTATAGCCCATCCGCACTCCGAGCTGGGGTGCAAACTGCATACCCTTCGGAGAGAAGGCAGAGAATTCGTTTGATTTTATTGTGGTCCTCGAGTTTTCCAGACCTACTTGAGGTAAGAAAGTGAATTGTGCGTTTGCAGAAAAAGTGATTAAAGCAAACAGGAGAGTAAGTATATTTTTCATAACCAATTATTTAGTTAAAGAAAAGTTAACGCAATTACCTGAGATCTGCAAAAAATATTTATGAGCGGTGATAATTCTACTTAATTCGTTGAAACTCTAGCTAATATCCATTTTAAAAAAATATGCAACACTTTTCAGAATTGCATATTTGTATAATTAATAAAGCGCAGGTATTGGAAAAGAAGTTATAGCTTAATAAATCCCGGCACTAAAAGATCGGTATATGGCGTAGAAAACATTAAAGCTCGGTAGAAAATTCTGCATTATATTTATTAAACTCATACGACCTTAAATAATATCATATCTCTTAACTAAATGGCATTGGGCTAAAACCTTGGCTTAAATCTTCAGTTTTTTGAGATATCCTGCATCTTCTCTGGCAACCTCTAATGGAGTTGTATTCTCATACTTTTCCTGTTCTACAATATAATATTTCATCCCATTCTCTTTTGCGACTTTTAAGATGTTTTTAAAATCAATACTGCCGGTTCCAAGATTAACGGAAACCTCTTTTTCAGTTAGTGGAGCATTCTTTTTCCTGTCTTTGAGATGACACAACCGGAAGCGGTTGGGATATTGTTTTAACCACTTAATTGGATCCTGGCCGGCTGTAACAACCCAATAAATATCCATTTCAAAGTCCACAAGAGATGGATCTGTATTTTGGATCATTACATCCAGGGGCACCTTGCCATTTACAGCTTCAAAAGGATAATCGTGGTTGTGATAAGCAAATCTTAATCCTGCCTTTTTACAAATCTCTCCACACTGATTGAATCTATCAGCAAATTTTTTAAAAGCATCAATATTTTTTTGAGGACCCACCGATGGAACTATTAAATATTTCATGCCAATTTCCGCCGCTTCATTTGCCTTATGCTCAAAATCTTTTTCAATATTACAGTGGCTCGAGATAATTTTCATTCCCAGTTGATCCAAATACTTCTTAAATTCTACATTTGTCATTCCCCAAAACATCCCAGTATCACCTTCAAAACTTTCTATTTGCTTATACCCCATTGCTGCTACCTGCTTTAGAACGGTTTTAGGATCTTCTGGCAGAATATCACGTAAAGTATACAATTGCAAACCGAATTCTTTTATATTTCCTGTTCCAAACAAAGCGGATGGTTTGCATCCAAGTGGGAATCCGCTGATTGCAGTCAGGGCAATTCCTTTGGATGCTGTTTTTAAAAAATCCCGGCGTGTATAGATCATACTATTAAATTTAAGCGAATGCCTTATCTCCTTTTTTATAAGGAATAGATCCTTCATATTTGCCGGGAGTTTCAATATAACGCCTTGCCTTTGTACATCCAATCTCTGATGTAAAATAGCCAAGCATGGTAAGCTCCTTCAGCATCCGGAAATAATGAGAAGATTCTGCTTCCTTCTTATTCTTCATATACTCTTTCTGCTCGTGGTCTAATTGAACTAAAAGATCATGGCGTTGCTGGCCATTGATCTTCATGAATGAAAGATTGTAATTTTTCTTTGAAAGATCATCCAGCTTAACCATCCCCTCATGAAATATTTTCTGATCCTTTTCTTCATAGCAATCATTGACCATTACGGTCATGAATAGCCCAACCATCGCGGCTTTTGCCCCTGGAGTTGCTGTATCGGGTAAAATAGTGTTGGCAATTTCATCCAGGTATGCAATGTCATCTTCAGTAAAATTCATTTGCTTCCCGGTATTACTTTTGCAACCAGTTAAGTAAGCACTGCCTCCTACTAATGTTCCTCCTAACAGGAGGGTGATATATTTTACTGCTTCTCTTCTGTCCATAATTTTACTTTTTAAAAAGAAGATATTTTAAATATTAAAGCTAAATCCTTTTCGGTATTCACGTTTCACAAATTGATTAACGTCGTCAAAATTTGTCACTTTCATATTGTCATTATCCCACAATAATTTTATGTAGCGGCCGGGGTAGTCATATCCTTTACCATCAGATCCTGGTTTACGAATATCTGAACCTCTTATCGCCAAATTAGCCATCAGTAAGGCTTCCGTTAATGGGCCTGCGGTTTCAAATGGTGAGCTAACTTCTTTATTACCATATCCGGCAATACAGGCTTCAACCCACTGAGCATAATGCCCTCCTGCACTACCGGCTACTCTAGCCATTCTCTGTTTCACCTGAACTTCCTTGGTTTTACTCGTAGGCAATAGTTGGGGATTTGCTCCATAAGTAGAACACATCATTTTACCTTTGGTACCTATAAATAATGTTCCGTTACCCCCATCTCCAAAATCTTCATTAGGCCCTAATTCTTCAGGTCTTTCAGGTTGAATACCACCATCCATCCAATGTACTGTTACTTCATGTTTGGTTTTATGTGTTTTAGGGAAGGTCAGAATTACATGGCTTGACGGGGGACAGCTTTCAGGGAAGTAGCCACGTTTGAATTCATCAACATAAACACTTCCCACACTTGCCTGGACATCTGTAACATATTTTAGATCGAGCACAGTAAATACGGGAGCCATTATGTGACATCCCATATCTCCCAGAGCGCCGGTGCCATAATCCCACCAACCACGCCAGTTAAAAGGCACAAGCTTTTCAATATAATCTTTATAAGGCGCCGTGCCCAACCATAAATTCCAGTCTAAAGTTTTAGGAACTTCTGCTTTTTGTGAGGGCCATGGAATTCCCTGAGGCCACACTGGGCGGTCGGTCCAGCAATAAACAGTATGTACTTTTCCAATAACGTCTGCATCATACCAATCAACCAATTGACGAACCCCATCACCACTTGCCCCCTGGTTGCCCATCTGCGTAACTACTTTGTATTGTTTAGCTGCATTCGTAAGTACCCGTGCTTCATAGATATCATGTGTTAATGGTTTTTGAACATATACATGCTTACCCAATTGCATAGCCGCTAATGAGGCTACGGCATGGTTGTGATCCGGAGTGGAAACTGATACCGCATCAAAATGTTTTGATTCTTTATCAAACATTTCCCTCCAGTCTTTATAGTATTTTGCTTTGGGGAAATCTTTGACCGACTTCGCAGCTCTCTGTTCATCTACATCACACAAAAAAGCAATATCTGCTTTGCCGCTTTTGAAGAAATTAGCAATATCACTTTCTCCTTTCCCGCCAACGCCAACACCTGCAATTAGTAAGCGATCACTGGGTGCTAAAAAACCTTTACCACCAAGCACATGCCTGGGAAGAATAATGAACCCTGCTGCAGTGATAGCAGTGTTCCTAATAAATTCCCTTCGGGATGAGGCTGAAATATTTTTTTCGTCCACCATAGTTTAGGTATTAATCTGTTAAACATTTCTTTTTTTCAACTCGCTTACTGCATGATTGGCTGCGCGCGCCGTAAGAGCCATATAAGTTAGGGATGGATTAACACAGGCTGCAGATGTCATGGCCGCACCGTCTGTAACGTAAACATTAGGTGCATCCCACACCTGGTTCCACTCATTAAGAACAGAAGTATTGGGATCTCGACCCATCCGGGCTGTACCCATTTCATGAATGCCCATTCCCATTGAATAACCTCTATCAAAGCCGGAGACATCTTTTACTCCTGCTATTTCGAGCATTTCTTTTGCATCTTCTACCATGTCCTTTCTCATCTTATGTTCATTTTCCTTTATCTCACAATCTATTGCAAGCACGGGCAATCCCCATTTGTCTTTCTTAGTTTTATCAAGAGAAACTTTGTTCTCATGATAAGGTAAAGTTTCGCCGAATGCAGTAAAACCAATAGACCAGGGCCCCGGTTCTGAAAGCGCATCCTTAAATTCGCCACCAATGTTTAGTTCGGCAATCTCACGGGCCCACCCTTTTCTGCTGGCGCTTCCCTGGTAGCCAAAGCCACGGATATAATCCCGCTTATCTCCGAATAAATTGCGGAAACGAGGAATGTAAGGACCGTTAGGACGACGACCGAAATAGTATTTATCTTCATATCCCTCTACCAAACCTCCGGCCCCACAACGGAAATGATGATCCATCAGATTGTTTCCCAACTCTCCACTGCTACTGCCCAATCCCCCTGGCCATATATTGGTTGCTGAATTCATTAATATCCATGCAGAATTTAATGTAGATGCATTCAGGAAAATGATTTTCGCGAAATACTCATACGTTTGATTAGTTTGTGCATCCAGCACTCTTACCCCTGTCGCTTTCTTTGTGTCTTTATCATATATTATTTCAATAACAATAGACCATGGGCGCAATGTTAAATTTCCTGTTTTCATTGCGGCTGGAAGTGTAGAAGATTGTGTACTGAAGTATGCCCCGAAGGGACATCCTAACCAGCATTTATTTCGGTACTGGCAATCTGTTCTACCCTGGATAGGTGCAGTAAGATTTGCGCTTCTTCCCATGATGATCCGTTTGCTCTT
>JADGPY010000417.1 GCA_017882205.1 Chitinophagaceae bacterium | reverse complement strand
GTTGATGGCACAATATGGGATATTATATAATTCGCAGTGTGACACCCGGTTGGAGATGCCTCCTCCCATAATACCCACAGCTCCAAAATAAAGTTTTCCATTATCATGAATACCACATCGCTCAACAATAATATGGCTTCCAATATAATTTAAACCTCCTGCTCCGGTAAACGAGAATTCGCAATCGGCAATGGAAATATTTGAACCATTAAGCTTTACTGCCCATCCTGCAACATTTTTTATAACTATCTTATTCAATGAAAAATTTCTCACCTTATCCGCAACAATGGCACCTGTTATATTTTCGGTTCCATAGCCGGAATTGACGATTGGCGCTCCGGAACAGGAAAGTTGAAGATTTTCCAGCATTATGCCGGAGGTATTTTTTTCTATTTCAAAAATGTGGGTTTCTGTTGGGATCAACATCTGAATATTCTCCGGTCTTTCTCCGGTTTTGGGCCAGTAAACTATTTTCCGGTTAGTCCGATCGACATACCATTGTCCGGGGTGGGTCATCCCTTCGCGTATATTCCAGATAATGTACTGGTGCGTTTTTGGGCCGGCCCATGAAGCAAATGCACCCGCCGGATGAGTGGCTGAATTTGAAAAAGTTAGTTTTCTATTCAACGTATCAATTCCTGATAAACCAACATAGGAATCGTCCCAGGCATGAAATACTGTAAGCTCGGCATTGTTAACATCCAGCCAGGGGCCAATATCATGCGGATTGTAAATCAAAGTTCTGAGGTCAGTTTCACTGGGCTTTTTTGCCCAGCCACCCTGAGAGCTTTGCCATTGATAAGGCCATTCACTCAGGTGGTTAAAGGCACCCTTTTGGGGTAACCGTGCTCGTTCACATAATGAATCGTTCACAATTAACATTCTGAAGTCCAAATCCTTTAAAACATATTCGGGAACCGGGGCTTCCAGAAAGGTGCCGGTTTGTTTCAGACCTTTCAAAACTTTGCCTCCGAAAAGCCTGACTTTGTTGCCAGGCACACCGGCGATGCACAATCCTGAATCTTGCCGGCTAAGAACGACCGACACATCAAAGTAATCACCTTCCTGAATTTGTATTTTTTTAATATCTGATTTACGGCTCAGCTCAATTGCTGCCCGAATGGATGCCACTGGCGAGGTTTTGATCCCTGAACTGTTATTGTTGCCATTAACCGAAACAAAAATAACAGATTGTTTGCATGAAAATGTAGCTAGGCTGATAATACTCCAGGTTATTACCGCCATTATTTTTATTGTCCTCATTTTAATTCTTTGCTTATGTTCTTATCAGGGATCAGTAAATTTAAGACTAAAATATAATAAATATCAGGAAGTACAGCGTTATAATTCCCAAACAACCCATTCCAATAACCTTTAATCAACTTTTTGAACAAATACATCATTTATAATGTTTTATCCGGATTATACAATTTTATTGATCTACATTACTTTATCTCTCAAGAAGAACCTGAGCCAAAATCAAAACACTTTACCGTGAAATAAAAAAAATGGTAAGCCGAAAACCGTCAAGAGTATCTCAATAAAAAATAAAATAAATGAAAAACGCATTCTTTATCATCACCATTCTATTTTGTTATCAACTAACATCAGCACAAAAAGAAAATTATCAAGCTATTATCAGTACAAGTGCGGATAAAATTGAACAAAAGGTAATTGACTGGCGGCATGACTTTCATCAAAACCCAGAGTTAGGGAACAGGGAAACCAGAACATCGGCTATTATAGCAAAGCATCTGCAATCATTAGGCCTTGAAGTAAAAACAGGAATTGCTGTAACTGGTGTGGTGGGCATATTAAGGGGTAATCAAACTGGTCCAGTGATCGCATTAAGAGCAGATATGGATGCACTGCCGGTAATAGAAAAAACCGATGTACCTTTTGCATCAAAAGTAATAACTACTTACAATGGGATGGAAACAGGAGTGATGCATGCATGCGGTCACGATGCACATGTGGCTATATTGATGGGCGTAGCCGAAATATTGTCAGGCATGAGAAAGGAATTAAAAGGAACCGTGGTTTTTATTTTTCAACCTGCTGAAGAAGGGGCCCCAAAAGGTGAAGAGGGTGGTGCGAAACTGATGGTAAAACAAGGTGTATTGGATAACCCAAAAGCAGATGTGATTTTTGGCTTGCATATGGATGCGCAGCTGGAGGTTGGTAAAATATCATACCACCCTGGTGGTGCAATGGCAAGTTCCGCAGATTTTAAAATAACGGTAAATGGGAAACCGTCACATGGCGCTTCACCATGGTATTCGATTGATCCAATTGTGGTATCGGCACAAATTATTAATAGCCTTCAAACTATTGTAAGCCGCAATGTAAACCTTACAGAAAATCCTTCAGTTGTGACCATTGGCGCAATCCACGGAGGCAATCGCTACAATATTATTTCTGACCATGTAGAAATGCTTGGAACTATCAGAACTTTCAGCGATTCAGATGAAGAGCTGGTTTATAGCCGCGTGAAGCAAATAGCGGAAAAAACTGCCGAAGCTGCAGGAGCTTCCGCAGTGGTGGAGTTACCCTACTCCATTCATTACCCGTTAACTTTTAACAACGTTGCGCTCACAGAAGCCATGCTTCATTCTTTGCAAAAATCTGCAGGGGCTGAAAATGTACTTCTTAATCCCCCTAAGACAGGGTCAGAAGACTTTTCCTTCTTTGCACAAAAAGTCCCCGGATTGTATTTTCATCTCGGTGGACTTCCAAAAGGTAAAGACCCGAAAACATCTGCTCCTCATCACACAGCAAATTTTTATATTGATGAAAGTGCATTTAAAACCGGGGTAAAAGCTTTTTGTAATCTTGTGTTTGACTATATAGCATTGAATCAGAAATCAACTAATAAAAAATAATTTACAGCGATACTGTATTACAGTAGAGAAACCTCAGAACAGATGATATTCCAATCGAAAAATTTTAGGAGGACACCATTGAAGTAAATTTTTACTCTCCTCCTGGCTGCATTATCAACTCCTGAAATGAAGGATCATTATATGGGGATGATGCAGACTGTTTGGTCAGGAGCTGGACAATTTCCAGACATTCTTTATGGCAGAACACCAGATGAAGGAGAGTATTCACCGGCAAAGTGTTTTAAAGCTTTATTTACAGAAATCAAGAAACTCTCGGAATCAAAATAGGAAATGCGGGGTAGGCTATAGACAACAAACCCTCTGAATAACAATCTATTCAGAGGGTTTTATATTTCAAGCATCATGCTTAGATTGCAGAAAGCTTCTGGAATTATTATTCCATAAATTTCAGCGTATTATTGATATTCTCTCCGATTTTTCTTCCCTGTTTAATAGCTCTGTCGCAGGAAATGCGGTAATGAATACCTGCGAAAACACGTGCATCACTGATATCATTTGTGAAATCATCAAAAGAATTATAAGATCGTGCCGGCATGCCCAGGTAATCGTATGAATGATCGGTAAAGTGATAATGACTTCCGAGGAGTCCTGTCATTATTTCACGAAAAACTCCGGCAACATCAGAGTGACCTGATGGAAAATC
>JADGPY010000416.1 GCA_017882205.1 Chitinophagaceae bacterium | reverse complement strand
GTTCGGTTGGGCTCACCCATAAAGTGCATTACTTTTTGATCCTGTGGCACATCGAAATAAAAGTATATTTCACTACGCCTGTCGTGGATATGCGCTGGCATAGTATTCCAGACGCTTCCAATTTTCAGGATAGTAAGCCCCATGACCAACTGACAACTTTCTATTCCATCAAGATGAATGTATTTGTAGATGGTTCTCTCATTTGATGTTGCAACAGATCCTATTGATACGGGAGAAGCCTCGCTCTCTTTCATCAGCCTTGTAGGATATGCAGCATGGGCAGGCGCTGATAATAAATAAAATATTGCTGGCGATTGTTTATCTGTAGAGGAGAATGTTATTTGTTGTACCCCTTTACCTGCATACAAACAATCGTACTTGTCCAGGTCATATGATTTTCCATCAACATTGATGCTTCCTTTGCCCCCGACATTAATGATCCCCATCTCTCTTCTTTCTAAAAAAAAGTCACTTTTCAGATTAACGTAACTCATTAAAGTCAGTTCCTGGGCTGCTGGTATGGCAGTGCCAGCAATAAGCCGATCGTAGTGGGTATAGGTAAAATTGAATGCGTCTTGCTTTGAAAGATTAGCTAATAAAAAAAACTCTCTCAACTGTTCTGTTGTAAATGATTGGTATTGAGATTGATGAATTGCGTGAATTACGGGTAAAGTTGTTAATGATGACATGAAAAAAGTATTTTAGAATATGATACCAGGTTGGTCAATAAGTAGGTTACTGCAAAGATATGTCAAAAGTTTAACCCCCCTAAAAAACCTCATTTAGTGTGAAAAAATCCCAGCTCAGCATAGTTTCTTTTTAAAAGTACTATTAGCTTAACATCTTTATCCGGAGACAGAAAATTGACAGAAAACGAATTTGAGATTTCCCGCATTAGAATCCAATTCTGAAACCCAAAGAAAATAATTGCAAGCATTTCAGGAGAAATCCTGAACTGGTATCTTATCCAATAGTTCAACAAGCCGTAGCACATTTTGTGATACGGCTTTATTATTTTATTTTTGCACTGCAAACAAGCGGATTTGTTTATTGTTCGGCTTGTTTGTTTTCCATGCTGGGGCATGGGGATAACTGAACTAATAAACGACCTCTTCAGAATGTCCTTCCGGGTTTGTCGTTTATCAGTTTAAAGATCTTATTGGGTATTTGATATTGCAGATCAACATGTTATCCTTGTTTTCAAAAGGAAATAATGAACGATATGCACTTATTGAGCCATTATCTTACTCATATCAAAAATGAATGTTATGAAAAAAACAATCCGGGATTGCCTTGAAGAAAGGATCCTCATTATTGATGGTGCCATGGGCACAATGATCCAGCAACACAAGCTGGAAGAAAAAGATTACCGCGGTGAAAGGTTTGCTAACTGGCATACAGATGTAAAGGGAAACAATGACTTGCTAAGTATTACCCAGCCGGGGATTATTGAGGATATACATATCAAATACCTGGAAGCAGGCGCAGATATCATTGAAACAAACACCTTCAGCAGCACGAGTATTGCACAGGCAGATTATGAAATGCAATCGCTGGCTTATGAATTAAATGTTGCAGCAGCAACCTGCGCACGCAATGCGATAAAGAAATTCTTATCCTCTACGTCTTTTGATGAAAGGAAAAGTGTGAAATTCATAGCTGGCGCAATGGGTCCTATGAATAAAACCTTAAGCTTATCTCCTGATGTAAATAATCCTGGTTATAGAGCTGTAACATTTGATCAAGTGGCAACCGCTTATTATGAGCAGGTAAAGGGATTGGTGGATGGAGGGGTTGATATATTGCTCATAGAAACCATCTTCGATACATTGAATGCGAAGGCAGCTATCTATGCCATTAAAAAATATTTCCGGGATACTAAGCAAAAAGAGCTGCCTATCATGATCAGTGGGACGATCACAGATGCCAGTGGACGCACCCTTAGTGGACAGACCCTTGAAGCATTTTATATTTCTGTAGCTCATGCTAAGCCTTTGAGTGTTGGACTGAATTGTGCATTAGGTGCAAAGGAAATGCGTCCGCATATTGAAGAGTTGAGCCATATCGCAAGTTGCTATACATCCGCTTATCCCAATGCCGGGCTTCCCAATGCATTTGGTGAGTACGATGAGCAGCCTCATGAGACAGCGCATATCATAGAAGAATGGGCTGCAGAGGGATTTGTAAATATTGTTGGTGGATGTTGCGGTACTACACCAGATCATATTAAACATATAGCAGACCAGGTTAAGAAATATGAAGCGAGAAAATTGCCGGTTAAAGAGATGGAACTGGCCTAATATTTTTAAATATGAATGAAGAAAGTATAATCAAACCATACCTGAGGCTTGCGGGATTGGAGCCGCTGGTGGTACGACCTGAAACAAATTTTGTGAACGTTGGTGAAAGAACAAATGTAACCGGTTCCAAGAAATTTGCGCGATTGGTAAGGGATGGTAATTATGAAGAGGCGCTTTCAGTTGCACGCCAACAGGTAGAGAGCGGTGCCCAGATCCTTGACGTTAATATGGATGATGCCCTGCTTGATGGCGAAAAAGCAATGACCACCTTCCTGAATCTTCTACAGGCAGAACCCGACATTGCTAAAATCCCTATCATGATCGACTCTTCCAAGTTCTCGATCATTGAAGCTGGGCTCAAATGCGTACAGGGAAAATGCATCGTGAACTCGATCTCTATGAAAGAAGGAGAAGAGAAATTCATTGAACAGGCAATCATTTGTAAAAGCTATGGCGCCTGTGTGATCGTCATGGCATTTGATGAAAAGGGACAGGCTGATACACTAGATCGCAAGGTTGAAATATGTCAACGCGCATATAAGATCTTAACTGAACAGGTTGGCTTTGACCCCGAAGACATCATTTTTGATCCAAACATATTTGCCATAGCTACCGGAATCGAGGAGCATAATAATTATGCGGTTGATTTCATTGAAGCAACCCGGATAATCAAGCAAAAAATGCCTCTCACAAAAGTTAGTGGCGGGGTAAGTAATATGTCATTTTCATTTCGTGGTAACGACACCGTGAGAGAGGCAATGCATGCAGTGTTCCTTTACTATGCAATTGGTGCGGGCATGGATATGGGCATCGTAAATGCGGGACAATTGCAGATCTACGAAGAAATAGAACCTGGCCTAAAGCAGTTATGCGAAGAAGTGATACTTAACCTCAACCCGGAAGCCACTGATAAATTACTGGCATTTGCAGAAACTGTAAAAGCAAAAGGCAAGGTGGCAGTAGTTGATGAGTTATGGAGAAAAGAGCCTGTAGAAAAACGCCTTAGTCATTCATTGGTAAATGGAATAACTGATTTTATTGATGCAGATACAGAAGAAGCAAGATTAAAATATCCTAAGCCACTGGATGTAATAGAAGGACCATTGATGGATGGGATGAACATCGTAGGCGATCTCTTTGGAAGTGGTAAGATGTTCCTGCCGCAAGTAGTGAAAAGTGCGCGGGTAATGAAAAAATCCGTTGCCATTCTTACCCCTTATATAGAAGCAGAAAAGGAAGAGAGGAGGTTGGCACATGTGGCAGCTGGTACTAAAAATGAAGAAGGTGCTGGTGCAGCTAAGATCCTGCTGGCAACGGTTAAGGGCGATGTGCATGATATCGGTAAAAATATTGTAGGTGTAGTTCTTGGTTGTAATGGCTATAATATAATTGACCTTGGAGTAATGGTATCTGCAGATAAAATACTTAATGCTGCAAAAGAAAACAATGTCGACATCATAGGTCTCAGTGGACTGATCACTCCCTCTTTAGATGAGATGGTTCATATTGCGCGTGAAATGAAACGACAAAAGTTCGATATTCCTTTATTGATCGGCGGTGCAACTACTTCACGGATGCATACTGCTGTAAGGATCGCTCCTGAATATGACAATGGAGTACTCCATGTACTTGATGCATCCAGGAGCGTTACTGCTGCCGGTAGCTTACTGAATAAAGAACAAAAGCCCGACTTCCTGAAGGCAATAAATATAGAATACACCAGGCTTAAAGAAGATTTTGGTAACAAAAGATCTGCAAAAACATACCTTAGTTTTGAACAGGCAGAAAAAAATGGGGCTAAGATTAATTGGAAGAACTTTAGTGCAGTGAAGCCTTCCTTTATTGGCACAAAAATATTCGGGGATTATGATCTTACAGAAATCGAAAAATATATAGACTGGCAGCCATTTTTCATAGCCTGGGAAATGCATGGAAAGTTTCCCCAGATATTATCAGACAAAGTGATCGGGGTAGAGGCTACAAAACTTTATAATGATGCGAAGAAACTATTGAAACAAATCATTAATGAAAAGTGGCTCACTGCCAAAGGAGTCATTGGGTTCTGGCCTGCTATTGCAACAAAACCCGGGACTATAGAAGTTAGCGTTCCCCTGGAAAACGATAAAGAAGATGAAATCATAGAACTTGAATTTCTAAGACAACAAATAAAAAAAGCCCCGGGCCAACCTAACCTCGCTTTATCTGATTTTGTGCTTCCTTCTGAATATTCAAATGGTTCCGATTATATAGGTGCTTTTGCTGTTTCAATACATGGGATTGAAAAGCATATTGAGCGATTCAATGCTGCCCATGATGATTACAATAAAATAATTCTTCAGGCATTGGCAGACCGGTTTGCAGAATCATTCGCAGAATTATTGCATGAGCGGACAAGAAAAGAATTCTGGGGATATTCCACAGATGAACACCTCTCCACAGAAGATCTTATAGAAGAAAAATATTTGGGTATACGGCCTGC
>JADGPY010000415.1 GCA_017882205.1 Chitinophagaceae bacterium | reverse complement strand
GTTGATTTTAATCCAGGTATGTATGGGATCATATTCACAAGGACGAAAGCCGACGCACAGGAAGTAACAGAAAAACTGGTGAAGGAAGGATATGATATTGAAGCACTTCATGGTGACCTTACGCAACAACAAAGAGATAAGGTAATGGCCCGATTCCGTCAAAAAAGCATCCAACTTCTCATTGCCACTGATGTTGCTGCCAGGGGCATTGACGTTGAAGGAATAACACATGTTATCAATTTCGAATTGCCTGATGATCTGGAAGTGTATACCCATAGAAGCGGGCGTACAGCAAGGGCTGGAAAGAGTGGAATATGTATCACAATTTGTCATAGCAGGGAATCTTATAAAATCAGGCAGATCGAGAAAATGATCAATGCACAATTTCATCGCCTTGATATCCCAAGTGGAAAAGATGTTTGCAGGAAGCAGTTCTTTCATTTCATGGACAAACTGATGCAGGCAGACATTTCACATGGCGAGTATGAAACCTATCTATCTGACCTACTTGAGAAATTTGCAGAAGTAAGTAAAGAAGAAGTGCTAAAAAGGGTTGCAGCTTTAGAATTCAACCACTTTTTAAAATATTATCAAAATGCAGACGATCTAAATGCAAGAACTGATACCCGTGAACGGAAATTTGATGGTCAACCCAGGGATCTTGGTGTACGCAGAGATCGTCCTGTTTACAACAGGGATAATGGTTTTGCACGATTGTTTATTAACCTTGGCACTAAAGATGGCTTCTACAAATCAAGCTTTTTGCAATTCATCCTGGATGAAAGTAATCTCAAAAAAGAAGTACTGGGTAAAATAGATCTACGCGAAATGAATGCGTGGGTTGAAATTGATAAAAGCGCAGCGGCAAAAATGATCAAAAGCATCGATGGGAAAAACCACAATGGACGTATTATTCGTTGCAACGAGGCTGACGGCGGATTCAAAAGACCCAGCGATGAAGGAAGGAAACGTATCCCGCTTCGGGAGAAGAGGTATTAAAATACCTATATTAACTCTATCACTGTTATCTCCGGCAATATTCCTATCCTTCCAGGGTATCCAATAAAGCCATAACCACGGTTCACATAAAGTTTTTGTTTCCCTTCCTCATATAAACCTGCCCATTGTTTGTATATATATTGCACTGGGCTCCACTTAAAACCCGGAATTTCTATACCGAACTGCATGCCATGGGTATGGCCACTGAGCATCAGGTCTACATCGCTATAGGTAGGCCTTACCTGTGCATCCCAGTGACTTGGATCATGGCTCATTAATATTTTAAATGGATATTTTTCAGAACCTGCGTACGCCTTTGCCATATCACCATGTTTTGGAAATCGTGCTTTAGCGCTCCAGTTTTCAATCCCAATCAAAGCAATCTTGTCACCATTTCTTTCAATTTCAACGTGCTCGTTCATCAACAACTTCCATCCAAGTGCAGCATGCACTTTTTTCAAATCTTCAAGATTTTGTCTTTTACTTATACCGTTAGAGGGCCAGCTTACATAATCACCATAGTCGTGATTACCCAGGGTTGAATACACACCAAGCGGAGCTTTGAGTAGACTGAAAATGTCCATGAAATCCTGCATTTCTGTCGATCGGTCGTTTACGAGGTCACCAGTGAAAAGAATTATATCAGGTTTTGAATCCAGTACTTTCCGGACCCCTCTCATTACAGCAGACTTGTTCATAAAGCTTCCACAATGAATATCGCTGATATGTGCGATGACCAACCCTTTAAAGGAACCGGGCAGGGTATCAAATGCCAGGCGTTGACGGATGAGTTGGTAATTATATTTATTGGAAAATCCATATAGAAGACTTCCAAATAGAGTGCTTCCGGCTGCAATACCAATCCAGCTTAAAAATACCGACCTGGTAATGCCCTCACTAAGTTCCTCCCCCTCGGTATTTCTGAAAAATAATTTGCCAGCCACCCATTGTATTACCCGCCTAACATCATCAACAAGAAAGAAAATCACAGCGATCAACTTTGCCAGGAATAACCCAACTATAGTGGCAAACAGATATGTCCTCACTTTTCTCCCTAAAAATGCCGGTCCGGTATAAACAAAAAGTAAAAACCCGATAATGGCAAAAATCGAAATTGTCCAATAGATTATATAGACAATGGCTTTTGTTTTGGGTGAAGCAGACTGGCTGACTGCTTTTATTGCCTGGAACACATAAGTATCTACCAGCAACATGATTGCAACAAAAATTAAAACACCTAAGGGAGTACGCATAGCAGTATGGATTCAACAATGATTTACGTCTACAGATTTATTTGTACTGGTAAAAATAAAATATAGTTAAGTACAAATAGCTGATTATGGACTTTTCTTCAAGTAATTCTGAATATTAACATTGCAAGAGGGCAAATGTTCAGCTATATTATCCTGAATGGCTATTTTTGCGATAATGATAAAATAACAAAAAAAACAGAACAATATAAATGGCTAGAATTATTGGTATAGCGAATCAAAAAGGAGGAGTTGGTAAGACAACGACAGCCATAAACCTTGCCGCAAGTTTTGCGGTACTTGAATTCAGAACTTTGCTGGTTGATGCCGATCCACAGGCAAACAGTACAACCGGTGTAGGATTCGACCTTCACAACGTAACTCTTGGATTATATGATTGCATGGTGAATGAAACTCCAGCGAAAGACGTTATTCTGAAAACCGAAATTCCATATCTTGATTTAATTCCTTCACATATTGATCTCGTGGGCGCTGAGATTGAAATGATCAACTATCCTAACAGGGAAAGTGTTTTAAAAAATATCCTGGAACCACTTAGACCAGATTATGATTTCATTGTAATAGATTGCTCTCCCTCTCTTGGACTCATTACAGTTAATGCCTTAACCGCCGCCGATAGTGTGGTGGTGCCGGTACAAGCCGAATTCTTTGCGCTTGAAGGATTAGGAAAATTATTGAATACCATCAAGATCGTGCAGAATAGACTTAACACAGAACTTAAGATTGAAGGGCTATTGATGACCATGTATGATGGCCGCCTGCGCTTATGCAACCAGGTGGTAAACGAAGTAAGACGTCATTTTGAAGACCTGGTATTTTTGAACATCATTCATCGCAACACCAAACTGAGTGAAGCTCCCAGTTTTGGAAAGCCGGCAATCTTATACGATGCTGAAAGCAAAGGGGCTGTTAATTACCTGAACCTTGCAAAAGAGATCCTTCAAAAAAACAATATGACGAAAATGAAACAATCAGAGAAAGTCATAGAATGATTAAACTAAAAGCAAAATATTAGATGACTCCACAAAATAAAAAAGATGCTTTAGGAAAAGGAATTCGTTCCCTTCTGCAAAATATCGATGCAGACCTGAAAAATACATCCGGAAACTTAAGGGCAGAAGCTATTGCAAAAGTGAACACCTCCTTTCGTATCCCCATGGAACAAATAGAAATGAATCCTAATCAACCAAGACGCGATTTTGATGAGGTTGCATTAAGTGAGCTTGCGTCGTCGATAAAGATCCATGATATCATTCAGCCATTAACAGTGTCAAAACTTTCAAATGGCAAATTTCGAATCATTGCTGGTGAGAGACGCTTTCGTGCAAGTAAGATCGCAGGGTTGAAAGATATTCCTGTATATATACGCGAGGCAAAAGATAATCAATTACTCGAGCTGGCATTATTAGAAAATCTTCAACGTGAAAATCTTAATGCCATGGAAATTGCTTTCAGCTATAAACGCCTTATGGAAGAACTTGACTACACCCAGGAACAATTATCAGAAAGAATGGGAAAAGAAAGGTCAACTGTAACTAATTATATCAGGTTATTGAAACTACCGCCCGATATCCAGTTAGCCGTAAGAAATGGCAGTATTACAATGGGACACGCGCGTGCACTGATAAATGTGGACCTGGTGGACAAACAATTATATATTTTCCAGGAAATAAAAAAGAAGGAATTATCAGTACGACAAACAGAGGACCTTGTTAGAAAATTATATACCCCTGCAACAACCTCAAACACACATCAAAATATATCTAAGCTTTCACCTTCCATGAAAAAGATCGAGGACAACCTGGCCTCTCTCTATAGTACAAAAGTAAGGATGCAGCATAATAAAAAAGGCTATGGCCGCATTACTTTCGATTATTATTCCCTGGAAGAACTAAATTCTATTCTTGAAAAGATGAACGTATCGGTGAATTAAAAAAATGCTAAACAGTAAATTATTTATTATCCTTGTTGTGCCACTTTTTTTTATCTGTGGCGTTTCAATTGCTCAGCAAAAAAAAGATACCACAAAGAGTCAGGCCCTGGATATCCAAAAAAAAGCAACCAGGGATTCTTTGAAAAAATTCAATCCCCGGGTCGCAACCTTTCGGTCTGCCGTCCTTCCAGGCTGGGGGCAGATTTATAATAAAAAATATTGGAAGCTGGGCCTTATATATCCTGCTCTGGGCATTACTACGGGAGTATTTTTTTACAATCTGAAAACTTATAAGGAATTACGACAGGCATTTATATATAGATCTGACACTATTCCATCAAATGATGTATTAATTCCCGCTAAGTATTCAAGCTTATCTGCCGAATCATTAAGGACTTACCGAAATGAATTCAGGCAGAATATTGATTATACTGTATTAGTATTCCTGATCTTCTGGGGTCTTAATGTTATAGACGCTACAGTAGATGCGCATCTTAAAGCTTTTGATGTGAACGACAATATCAGCATGAAACTTAAGCCGGGGTATGATCCTTTATCAAACAGAAGTGGTATAGCGCTGGTATTTTCATTAAAAGACAAACATAGCAAACATATCTGCTTACCATAATTTAAAAAGCCCGTTATGAAAATTGCATTAATAGGATATGGTAAAATGGGGAAGGCAATAGAAACTATTTGCCTTTCAAAAAAACATGAGGTGGTATTAAAGATAGATGTAGAAAACAAAGCTGATTTAACAATCAGTAATCTCAGGCAGGCGGATGTGGCGATTGAATTTACCAGTCCGGAAACAGCCCCTGGGAATATTATCACCTGCCTCGAAGCGGGGGTTCCTATAGTTTGTGGCACCACTGGCTGGTTGCAACATTTAGATAAAATAAAAAATATATGTACTGAAAAGAATGGATCCTTTCTATATGCAAGTAATTATAGCATTGGGGTAAATATATTTTTTGAGATCAATAAAAAATTAGCCACGTTAATGGCCACCCATCCCCGGTACGATGTTTCGATAGAAGAAATTCATCATACCCAAAAGATGGATTCACCCAGTGGCACAGCGATTACCCTGGCTGAGCAAGTACTCCATGAAATCCCGGGTAAGGATAAATGGGTAAATCATCTGACGGGTAACCCATCAGATCTTTTGATCACCAGTAAAAGAATTGATCCGGCTGCAGGCACTCATTCGGTAAAATATACTTCAGAAATTGATGATATCGAAATAATACATACCGCTCACAGCAGGCTTGGATTTGCCTCCGGCGCAGTATTGGCTGCTGAATTTTTAATCGGTAAAAAGGGTATTTTTGGAATGAAAGAAGTGCTGGGACTATAACCCAGGGCTTCAGCCCTGGGCCAGAAACAGAAAACATAAACCATAATTTATGAACCAAATATCATTGGCAATTGTAGATGATCACCAGATCGTAATAGATGGGATTAAATCATTATTAAAAGGACATTCCAATTTCCGTGTGGCTATTGAATGTACGCATCCGGAGACAATGCTTGAGCTATTGAACGATAATAAAGTGGATATTATGCTTACCGATGTGGTGATGCCAGTAATGACTGGAGCAGAATTATCAAAAGCGGTAAGGAAAGCTTACCCACATATAAAAATTCTAGCCCTTTCAATGAGTGGCCAGGGAGATATGGTTAATCAGATGATTGATGATGCAGACATCGCTGGATACGTCTTGAAAAATATAGGTCAAAAAGAATTGATCACAGCTCTGGAGAAAATTGCTGCTGGTGGAATTTATTTTGGAGAAGAGGTGCTACTGGAAATGACCAAAGCCAGTGAAAGAAAGAAAATCAATGTAGAGGCACATCTTACTGCCCGTGAAATCCAGATAATAAAACTAATAGAAAATGAATACAGCAATAAGAAGATTGCCGATGAGCTTTTTTTAAGTGAACGTACCGTGGAAACGCACCGTAAAAATATTTTCAGGAAGACCAAGACTTCAAGCGTAATAGGTTTAATAAAATACGCGTATGAACATAAATTGATATGAACCTATTGCAGTTATTATGTTAGTATTGTCCATTTTCTAAAAAAAAAGAGGCTGTCTCAAAAGGGCAGTCTATTTCCTGAATTAAAAAAGTTCGTACTGCGGCTAGTCCTGGGCACTTTCCAAATAATTCATTAAAACACCATAGTAATATATTTCATTTAATGAATTAAGGATTTTATTAGAAAAGATTAAATAATCATAGTATCGATATTTTATTTGCACTTTCTATAAGTTTTTCATACATTTACGACCATTATTAATTATTTAACTAAAACCAAAGCTAATCTGTCATGAAACATCTATGTAAGCTTGCATTTTTGCCTGCTCTTTTTTTATTGCTAACAGTAAATTCAGCAAATGCAGCATTCCCAACGGAAAAACAAAAGGGTCCGGAAGTATCTTTAGTATCTAATGCTTCTTCTCCTGAAACAAAATCTTTAACCAAATCTGAGCTTAAAAAAGAATTAAAAGCTTTAAAAAGTGAAAGCGCTGCTAAAGGATCAGAAGGTGGAAGCAAAAGTAAAATTCTTGCTGCGGTATTAGCGTTATTGGTGGGTACTTTGGGAATTCATAGCTTTTACATGGGCCAAAAGAAGAAAGGATTTCTTCAATTAGGTCTTACAGTTGTTGGCCTCGCATTATTTATTGCAGGCATCGCCGGCTATGTCTCTGGTGGGGGTGTTGCTTTACCAACCCTTGCTCTTGTGGGGTATATCATCATTGTAGGGGTAGGCATCTGGGCATTAGTTGATTTTGTTCGCATCCTTACCGGTAGCCTCGCACCAGAAGAAGGATTTTCAGACTAATTTTATTCCATAAGTTTATTTTAAAAGAGAGGCTGTTAATGGCCTCTTTTTTGTATACGCTAATTATTAAAAATATTTAAGATCATTTTTTGTAGATAACCATGAAGACGTTTATCATTTTTGTGCTGGTCTTTTTTGCAATCTCCAACAAGGCTATTGCTTCAGATACTTTATATTATGCCGGAAAGATCAAAGTTTCAAAAAGCGTGAGTTATAAGTATTATCTGCGATTTACCATTAACACTGAGAACCAGCTAACGGGCTATAGCCTTTCGGATCCTGGAGGGCTTAATGAAACCAAAACGCGGATAACGGGAACCTATGATAGTTTAAATAAAATAATAAAATTCGAAGAGAATAATATACTGCGTTCACGAGTGGATTTAAAAAAGAATGATCTGTGTTTTGTATACGCATCCCTTGTTCTGAAGAAAACAAAATTAGTCGAAACGTTATCAGGCAAATTTAAAGGTTTTGGAGCCGATAGAACCACACAGTGCGCCAGTGGAGAAATACAGTTAATAAACACTGATAGGGCAAAAGTGATCCTTAAAAACCTGACTAATCAGGATGACCGCCAACAGGTCACTACCTCTGATAAAAACACCAATAATAAAGTGGTAAAAATAGCTGATGATAAGGGTAAAGAATTTGAAATTACCGGTAACAGTATAAAACTCACTATTTGGGATAATGGACAGGTGGATGGAGACAGGATATCGATAATGCTAAATGGTAAGTATCTATTAGAAAATTACTCAACTGTTGCAGCTCCAAAAATAATAGAAACACTACTTTCCGGGAATGAGTTGGATACCATAAAAATTATTGCACTGAATGAAGGCACAATACCCCCAAATACTGCCGCCATTATTATCGAAACACCTTCTGAAAAATATCAGATATTAACCCATGCAAACACTAATGAGGTTAGGTCGATTTATTTAAGGAAAAAATCTGGGAAATAATATATGAATTTGTTATAGGCCGGCCGGGAGACCCATATTTCCATCTGCATCCTTTTCAAATTTGGCAGAACAATCAGGTACTCAATTTGCAATAAGCCATAAATGGAATGTGTTGCATTTGAACATGAGCTAAAATCTGTTCAGTCACATCTATTTCTGCCCTGAACCATTTAATATCTTAATTCTTAATTATATATCATCTTTCAAATATAAACCCACAAACTTGCTATCATCCCCTCATAAAAAAACACCCTATCCCTAAGGTGTTCACTTATCAAAAGCTAAAACTTTAATTACCAAAAGTATATGCCAACCTAATACCGACGCTATTATAATTATAAGTAAGTGAAGTAATTTTATCTTTGGAAGTCATCCCAACATATTTCACTAATGCATCAATGTTTTTACCAAGTTGGAACCCTAAACCAGGAGAATAGGTAAAATTTGTTGCCCCGCCCGAATTAGTAGGTAAAGAAGCTCCCAGTTGTCCATGAAAATATGCTTTGCCAGAAAGCCAGATCTTTGCACCTCCAAGTATTGGGATCAATCCTGTTATTCTGCCAGAGGACAATTTTACCGGGAAATTAATATAGCCGCCATTTAGAGTAAGACCAAGGGATGAAGAAATTCTATATTCACCCTGTGCTGAGGCACCAAATCCAACATTGTTTACAACAGCAAAAGATCCGATGGGAATTTGGACTTCAGCTCCTAAACTAAATACAAGTGGATGGATTATAACATCACCTTTTTGTGCAAAGATCGTCAAAGTAGATAGCAAAATAATCACTGACAAACACAAGGCTTTCATGATGTTTAGGGGTTAAATGATTGATAGTTAACAAGCATTCTCGCAAATTAAATACCAATCTTTGTTAGGAACCTATTAAATTTGGCTGAAGATTCATAAGCATATCCCTGGTCATTTTCTGCAGATCAAATTCCGGTTTCCAGTTCCAGTCTTTTTTTGCCACAATATCATCAATACTTTGGGGCCAGCTATCGGCAATTGCCTGGCGATAGTCGGGAAGGTAAGAGGTTTCAAATTCCGGAATATACTGCCTAATGGCATTTGTTATTTCTTTAGGAGAAAAGCTCATCGCTGCAATATTATAGGATGTTCGCACCGTAATTTTCGAAGCATCTGCCTCCATTAATTCTATTGTTGCACGAATAGCATCAGGCATATACATCATGGGCAGGTAGGTATCTGCCTTTAAAAAACTAATATATTTTTTTTGTTCGATTGCAGCATGAAAAATCTCTACAGCGTAATCTGTTGTACCTCCTCCTGGTTCACTTTTATAACTTATCAGACCTGGATATCGGATGCTTCTAACATCTACATGGAAACGCTGGAAAAAATAATTACACCAAAATTCCCCGGCATATTTACTTATTCCATATACTGTGACTGGTTCAATAATTGTTTGCTGAGGACAATTTTGCTTTGGTGAAGTGGGGCCAAAAACCGCAATGCTACTCGGCCAGTAAACCTTTGTCAATTTTTCTTCCTTTGCAATATCCAGCACATTGAGCAGGCTTTGCATATTAAGATGCCATGCCAGGCTTGGGTTTTTTTCAGCTGTGGCCGATAACATTGCTGCAAGAAGGTAAATCTGGGTTATATTTTGACGTATCACCTGAACATGGAGCATTTCTTTATTCATCACATCAAGACTTACATATGGGCCTGTCCCTTTTAACAGATTATTTTCTTCACGCAAATCGGCTGCTACCACGCTGCTTCCTCCATACAATCTTCGCAGTTCCAGGGTAAGCTCAACACCTATCTGACCGCAAGCACCGATGACTAATATTTTTTCTTTGCCCATATGTAAATGTAAATTGAAAATTGAAAATAGTAGTTTTGGAGATGGAAAAATATTTAAATGATTTATTTGTTGGGCAGGAATTTGATGAAACCAATTTTTTTCTGATAGCAGGTCCCTGTGTTGTTGAAAGCGAAGAACTGGTAATGGAGATAGCCTCTAAAGTTTCAACTATTTGCAATAAATATAAAATTCCTTACATACTTAAGGCATCCTATAAAAAAGCAAACCGCACGAGCTTCTCATCATTTACAGGAATAGGCGACGAAGAAGCGCTTGAAATCATACAAAAAACAGGCAGAGAATTTTCATTACCAACCATTACAGATATACATTCCGCTACAGAAGCATCCATGGCAGCCAGATATGTAGATATTCTTCAGATTCCAGCATTCCTATGCCGACAAACAGAACTATTGGTAGCAGCTGCAGAAACTGGTAAAATCGTGAACGTAAAGAAAGGGCAATTTTTAAGTGGTGAGGCTATGAATTTTGCTGTAGAAAAAATAACCAGTGCCGGTAATCATAAAATAATGCTTACAGAAAGAGGAAACAGCTTTGGATACCAGGATCTCATAGTTGATTTTCGTAATATCCCGATAATGAAAAAAAATAATGTGCCTGTAATCATGGACTGTACGCATTCTTTACAGAAGCCAAACCAGAGTTCAGGTATTACGGGAGGTAATCCCGAATTAATTGAAACAATTGCCAAAGCAGCCATCGCATCTGGTGCAGATGGGCTTTTCATAGAAACACATCCCGATCCCGCAAATGCGAAGAGTGATGGAGCAAACATGCTTTTGCTGTCTTCCTTAGAAGGTCTTTTAGAAAAATTAGTAAGGCTTAGAAAAGCATTATAGAAAATGCTCCTGGCAAGGAGCATTCACTGGCAAATTGAAATGCTTGATTAATAAATCAAGCCTAATTCATAGCAACTCAAATAGTTACGTAAAAACGATACTGGTATGAGCTGCTCATCAAGCATTTCATGGTAACAAGTTAGTTAGCGGGTATAAGTTATCAGCGTTAAGGCTGCTGAATTAAGATTAGTGAATTTTTCTTTGGGATATTGGATTGGTCGGATTTAAAAGCGGGCCACGAAAACCTTTCCAAATGTATTTCATTAAATACGATATAAAATCTTAACGAAGACACAAAAATACCTGTAAAGGGTATAGATTATGGCTTACTTGAGAAGAATGACTTTAGGAAGACCTTTCTAAGTTTATAGATATTTCAACGGATTTCGCCTTGAACTTTGAATGTAATTTTTAATGTTCATCCAAAAAGCAATAAAGAGGTAGAATATTATTGGAGAACCTAGTGTTAGAAATGAAATGTATATAAAATATTTACGGATAACGGAGGTGGCAATGCCCATTTTTTCGCCAATGGCCGTACACACACCAAATACCTGCCATTCTATAAAGTTTTTAAATCTATTCATGGATCACTTCGTTTATTCTGAGCAAAATTAAAACTTTTCTTCTACAAGTTAAACTAAAGGAAGCAGACTTTCACTTAGAAGTACTTTTTTCTGAGACACCATCGATTTTCAGTAATTTTGCAATTAATTTTTTTATCCCATAACATATTTTCATGGTGTTTGATATTGAAATGATCAAAAAAGTGTATGACAACTTTCCAGCTAAAGTAATGTCAGCACGCAAAGCGGTGAAAAGACCCCTAACCTTAACTGAAAAAATTTTATACACCCACCTTTGGCAGCAGAATTCAAATGAATCATTTGAAAAAGGAAAAACTTATGTTGACTTTGCGCCAGATAGAGTGGCTATGCAGGATGCAACTGCCCAAATGGCTTTATTGCAATTTATGCAAGCTGGCCGAATTAAAGTAGCCGTACCCTCGACCGTGCATTGTGACCATCTTATAATGGCTAAGGATAACAGTAAAGTAGACCTTGATAGGGCGGTACATGAAAGCAGCGAGGTATATGATTTTCTCGCCTCAGTTTCTAATAAATATGGGATTGGTTTTTGGAAACCCGGAGCAGGGATTATTCACCAGGTTGTACTTGAAAATTATGCATTCCCTGGTGGCATGATGATTGGCACCGATAGTCATACGGTAAATGCTGGCGGATTAGGAATGATAGCAATTGGCGTAGGCGGGGCAGATGCTTGTGATGTAATGGCCGGATTAGCCTGGGAATTGAAGTTTCCTAAACTAATTGGTGTAAAACTGACCGGGAAATTGAATGGCTGGACAGCCCCTAAAGATGTGATTTTAAAAGTAGCCGGTATTTTAACCGTGAAAGGTGGTACTGGTGCAGTGGTTGAATATTTTGGTGAAGGAGCAGAGGCAATGAGCTGTACAGGAAAGGCCACAATTTGTAATATGGGAGCCGAGGTTGGAGCAACTACTTCAACTTTTGGATATGATGATAGCATGGAGAGGTATTTAAGAGCTACAGGCAGAGAAGAGATTGCAACAGCAGCTAATGCCATCCGCGAACATCTTACCGCAGATCCTGAAGTATATGAGAATCCTGATCAATATTTTGACCAGGTAATAGAACTTAACCTAAGCGAACTTGAACCCCATCTTAACGGGCCTTTCACACCCGACCTGGCTACTCCTATTTCAAAAATGAAGGAAGCAGCCGCTTTGCATGAATGGCCAACAAAAATTGAAGCAGGTTTGATTGGTAGCTGCACTAATTCTTCTTATGAGGATATTAGCCGTTCAGAAAGCGTAGCACGCCAGGCTGTTGAAAAAGGTTTAACAACAAGATCTGAATTCAGCATTAATCCAGGTTCCGAACAGATACGTTTTACCATCGACCGTGATGGATTT
>JADGPY010000414.1 GCA_017882205.1 Chitinophagaceae bacterium | reverse complement strand
TTAATTCTTTACGTATCAACCAAAAGAATGGATTACACCAGAAGAACGCCAGGATGGCATTAATAAATATTTTATCATAGCTATGCTTTTCCTGCACATGAGCAATTTCATGCTGAAAAATTTGATGGCCGGTTGTACTGTTGATATCGATCTTATCGTTCCAGAAAATATTATTGAAGAATGAAAATGGAGTGCCCCGGGCATTTGTATTTCTGAAATTTATACCATTAATAATGGTGGCTGGGAAGATATGTTTAAGTTTCTCAATTCTAACTAAGGTCTGAATTATAACGAATAACGAAAATGCGGAAATAAGAGCATAGATTATGAATGAAATATTACTTACATTCAGTTGCAAGAATCCGCTTCTGCTGTAATTGTAAACAAATTCATCACTTGTAGTTACCATCTGTATCAAATGAATTACAGGAGTTTTTGCACTTCCACTTCCGAATATATTGATCTTTATCAGTGGTACAACCAGTGATAAAACAACTGACATTAATAAATAAAACCTATTCCAATGATGAAATATTTTATTGCGTAGTGTCAGGTGGTAATAACCATACAAAACCCCGGAACAGATCGTCACTTTCAATAGGTAGTATGCAAGTGCCAGCATAAAATAGTATTAGTTATAAGTAGTATTATTTATTCTTTTTCAATTGTTTTAAGAGGAGCTCCAATTCGTGTATGCTCAAATTATTTTCCTTCACCATAAACGATACTGCATTGCTGAAGGAGCCTTCGAAATATCCCTTTACGATACTTTTAATGGAACCCTTGGAATATGTTTCTTTGCTAACCAGGGGATAATATTGATGAGTTCTTCCAAAGACAGTTATGCCTACAAATTCTTTTTCGACCAGGATCTTTAAAATGGTGGCTACTGTATTTTGATGTGGTTTGGGATTAGGAAGTTCTTCAACGATCTCGCGCAGGAAAGCCTTATTCAGCTTCCAGATGGCTTGCATTATTTGTTCTTCAGCCCTGGTTAATGTCTTCATTTTTGATGGTGTATTAATTGCTGGAACAAATGTATAACTAAATATTTAGTTGTACAACTAAATATTTAGTTATAATTCAAAACTATTTTACCAACCCAATATGGCTAGCGCCATTTCTCGCCAGGGTTAACCTTTAACCGTATACTCGTAATACACCGCTCCCTTCTTAAACGAATGCTGGAAATCTTTTTTATCGCTAGCCGGCAATGCATCAAACAAAGCCTGTGCGTTATTATCTTTCACCAAACCCACATCCGTTCTTACCAACCTTCCCTTTGTTTTTTCTATTAAGATCTTATACAACTGCTTTGCAGGAAAGTTTGCCGCGCCTCCCCATTTGGCAGGAACCTTATCCTGCACCAGAGGCATAAATGCTACCAGGCTGTTATTATTCATGGCGTCCAACCCACCCTTCGACGCTGTACCATTATGACTTCCATGGTGACCTACTTTATAAAACAACGTACGAGCTAATAATTCATCAGTATTCTTGCCTCCCTTTGTTTTCAACGCTTTCATTACATCAGGCTTATGCCATGACATCCAATTACCCGATTGCGCATCTGCTGGCAATAGAATTACATTTCCTGAATGTTCAAATTCAAGTGCCATGGCAAGACTCGTATTGTTGGTAAGACTTGTTAGTGCCAATGCCGCATCACTTCCAGAGTCTATCCAATCTGTTTCGATCTGCCTCCATTTATTTTCATGCGAATCATACTCTTTCCAAAACTTAGCTTTATCATTCCCACTCACTATATACTCTTTCCCAAAGGTTGAAACTTTTTCTTGTAGTGAAACTCCGCTTTGCAGGATCCTATCGCCAGGAATGGGAGTTTCTTCAGCTTCCGCCTGGGCAGCCAGGTGATACATTTCAGTTTCATCCATTTCTATTTTTAAAAACTTTAGATCATTGTCACGGGGAGGACCGAGGATGTAAAATTTGATTCCTTCCGCACCTGCAAGATCTTTGAGCACCTCACCTGGATGCCTATACGTTATTGTCTTGCCTTTTCCTTTTACATAATTCATCGCATCATCATTCGTTCTGCTGCCAGATGCAAGATGCTTTCCATGTGAGTTTCCCTCCTCAAATTCAAGCAATCCCAGGGTTTCCTCTATGTTTTGTTTTGTCTGATCCATTCTTTGTTTTGCACCTTTCACATTGCTCCTTATTTTTGAAAAATGGTTTATCCTCTCTATAGCTGCCAAGGTCTCGTTCTTCAACTCTTTTAATTTTTTACCATACTTCTTTTTTAATATCGCTGCAACCGGATCGCTTTTATCTTCCACCCACGACATCCAGACTTCATCAACATGTATGCTATCAAAAACAGGCCGCGCAAGATTGAACCCTGAAAGATGATCCTCATGCTGATGTGTAACGATTAGCAGGTTCAGCTTACCATTACAAGTTGCTTTGATATCTTCAACGCAGGGCGTCACCAGTACAGAAGATGTACTTATACCACCACAATCAATTAGCATGCTGAAAGAAGTAACATTCCCTTTTTGAAAAAGCAGCAGGATGCAGTCGCCCACAGAGCCGGTATTGTACATTCTTACTTTTATTGAACTTACTTTACTACTCATATAATGGGGGTTTTGGCTTTATGGATAAATGCAAAAGGTTCGGTAGAATGACGATTGGTAGGAGCAAATCCCATCTTGTCTACCAGGTCTCCAAACATGCAGCGATGCTGCATCTTAAGCCGGTCCTGGTTAAGAATTAATATTCTCTTTCGTCCTGGCTTGATATCACAAGGATTAAAAATGGGTTTGCTGATGGCATGCTTTAAACTCAGATCATCTAAGTCGAAGATCAATGTGCAGCCACCCCTGAAAACCATAGTATCTTCTTTATGCTTGGTCTTCCCTGGTGTAAAAGGATGAAATGTTGGCCCATCTTTACCCTCTTTGATCAATACATTGGAACGTTGTGCAAGGGTCATAATGATCTGGTTTTGCAGGTTGCCATCCGGGCTAATTCTATTATGGATGCGAAGCGAATGTATTTCGATGGAAGGGCCACGGTGGTAGGTCCTGGAGGTTGAGATACCCAGCTTTTTGTATTGATCAGAAAAAACAAGCCCGGTAAGATTTTCCAGATAGGCAATATTTTGAGCGTTTCTTGTTGCTTTTAAAATATAGGAATGAAACCCATTGATATTTTTTGATTTATCACCTGCTATAAATGAAGC
>JADGPY010000085.1 GCA_017882205.1 Chitinophagaceae bacterium | reverse complement strand
TCAGGCGCTGTTCGGCATTGAATCCACTAAAGTACCGGGGATGCATAAAAGCTATATAATAGCTTACATAAACGGGTATGAATAATGGATGGAAAATGCAGGAAATAACCCATGCAAAAAAACGCAGCATCTTTTGTTTATAAAGAAGTGGGGTGACAATCATACTATTGCCATTTGTCTTTTCAAATGTATGTGTTGTCATAATTCCTTTCGTAAGCGGGCTACAGGGATGTTTAGCTGTTCCCGATATTTTGCAACAGTTCTTCGCGCAATATTATATCCTTTTCCCTGCAGCAAATCAGTAAGCTTTTCATCACTGAGAGGATGTTTTTTACTTTCCGCTTCTATAAGATTGCTTAGGATCTTTTTTACTTCTCTTGTACTAACTTCTTCTCCACTATCAGTCACCAGACTTTCGCTAAAGAAAAATTTAAGCCGGTATGTTCCAAATTCTGTTTGGACAAATTTACTGTTGGCAACACGGCTAACGGTCGAAATATCAAGACCTGTTCGTTCCGCAATATCTTTTAAGATCATAGGCCTCATTTCTGTTTCGTCGCCAGTTAAAAAGAATTCTCGTTGGTAATCCATGATAGTCTGCATGGTGCTCAACAATGTGTGCTGTCTTTGTTTAATAGCATCGATAAACCATTTAGCAGCATCTATTTTTTGCTTTATAAAAAGTACAGCTTCTTTCTGCCTTTTATCTTTTTTTGTACCACGGTCATAATCTTTGAGCATGTCGCGATAGCCTTCACTAATCCTTAGATCAGGAGCATTTTTTGAATTCAATGACAATTCGAGTTTCCCGTTATTATTAATAACAAAAAAATCGGGAATTACATAATTCTCCATTTTATTAGTATCCCCAACCTGCCCACCCGGTTTGGGATTCAGCCTTATGATCTGGTTGATCACTCCTTTGATTTGTTCATCAGTAAGATTTAATCCACGCTGTATCTTTTCATAATGCTTCTTGGTAAACTCTTCGAAATATTTCTCTATCACTTTTTCAGCTATCTCTACTGGCTTGCTTTCCCCGGATTTTCTTTCCAGCTGCAGAAGCAGGCATTCCCTCAAATCACGAGCTGCAACGCCTGGTGGATCAAATTGCTGAATCCTTTTAATTATATGTTCTATTTCCTGTTCTGATGAATCAATATTTTGCCTGAAAGCAAGATCGTCTGTGATAGCACTTAGGTCTCTTCTAAGGTAACCGTCATCATCAATACTTCCAACTATCTGCTCGGCTATCTTTTGTTGTCGTTCATCAAGGTCAAGCATTGTGAGCTGATCAATAAGCGTTTCATGAAACGAAGTTTCTACTCTATGAGGAATGGTTTTGGTTTCTTCAAGCTCAGGATAATTTTCATCGCGTAATCTATAATCTCCGATGTCATCATCACCTTCGCTTACATACTCGCTGATATCAATATTTCCATACTCATCTTCGCTACCCTCATTATCAAATTCATCTTCGGGAGTCTCAAATTCATCTTTCGTTTCTTCAAAATTATCCTCATGGCCATCCTCTCCTGATTCCAGTGCCGGATTTTCTTCCAATTCTTCTTTGATTCGTTCTTCAAGGTGGGCAGTAGGTACCTGCAGCAATTTCATTAATTGAATTTGTTGCGGTGATAGCTTTTGTAATAATTTTTGTTGTAAATTCTGACTTAACGACATAATTAACTATAAAACCAGTTTAGATTCCTGTAAATTTACTGACAGTAAATCAATGTAATGGAAAATTGGAATAAAATTTGTGGATTATTGCTAATTTTTTTTCTAAGTAGTTTATTATCAAGGGCACAGGGCGATAAAAATAATGTTGGCATTTCTTTCTTAACCACTCCAGGGAAGACATTACTACAAAAATCACCAATTATTTTTACGGTAATCCCATTAAATACGCAACGTCCAGTGCAAAATAAGATGAATGCTCTGCCGGGCGATTATTATACTCAACACATTGGATTTTTTTGCAAAAAAGAGCTTGCCTTTGAAAAAGCTACCAGGATTCCACTCCGATTCCGTCTCGGGTCATTGCAGCAATGCAATATGCTTGAAGGGAAAATAAGGTAAGGCCCCAAGGCTAAAGTGGGTTAAGCATCCAATGTTGCCCGGATCGTTGAAATGTAAAAATCTTACTGATACTACTTTCGTTATTTGTTTTTGATACTGCAGAAATCGCCACATGCACTTTTTCCCAATCAGCAGGAATTGATTTTATAGAGAAATTTAATTCACTTTGAGCTGGAAGCAATTTATAGATAGATGCATTCTTTATGTCTTCCATATTAGGAGAAATATAGATTGCATACTGTTTTAATCCAAGCCCCTTCAAATAATTTTTTATAGAGCAATTAACGATGATTTCTTCAGTGACAAAATCTTCGTTTATCAATTGGAAATTTATAATATCTGGGGTTGCAGGTTTTATATTATCAATCCACGGCATTGGAGGAATGATCGCCGGATATTTGTAATAATTATTTTTCAGGCTGTCGCTCCATCCATTTGGATTTCTGCTAAAAGTTTTGCTACTAAAAAAGACACTTCCCTGCACCTGGGGATATTCCCGTATTTTTTTGATTTGGTTAGGTAGTTCTTCAGGATTTTTCCACGCTGCAGATCTTGGCTCATTTGCCCTGTAAATGCCCTGTCCTATGAAAAGTTGTCTTCCATATGCATGTTTAGACCACCAATCAATCAAGGTTCCAAACCCCACAATTTTTTGACTGAATTCCCAGTAAAGTTGAGGAGCCACATAATCAATCCATTTCAATTTTAACCATAATAATATGTCAGCATAGAGGTCATCATAATTTGTCTGACCTGCTTTGGTATTACTGCCTTCGGGATCTTTATCATTATTCCTCCACACTCCAAACGGGCTAATACCAAATTTGCAATATTTATTATCCTGCTTAATCACTTTGCTAAGCATAAGGATTACAGAATCAACATTGCTTCTTCGCCAGTCCTCCCTATTCATTCCATTACCGAAACTTGCGAATGATACCGAATCAGGGAATTCTTTTCCTGCAATGCGATAAGGATAAAAATAATCATCGAAATGAATGGCATCCACATCATACCGGCTTACTATATCGTGCACAACATTTGTTACGAATTGTTGAACTTGTTTGTTCCCCGGATCGAAATATCTTTTATCACCATAAGCCAGGAACCATTCCGGGTGCAGCTTTGTAATATGTGTTGGGGCAATGGAAGATTCCCCGATCTTAAAATCAGCCCGATATGGATTCATCCATGCATGAAATTCCATCCCACGCTTATGGGTCTCTTTAATCATAAATTCAAGAGGATCATAATAAGGAATAGGAGGATGTCCCTGGATTCCTGTGAGCCACTCACTCCATGGTTCGTATTGAGATGGATAAAATGCATCAGTTGCAGGTCGTATTTGTGCTATGATCGCATTCATTCCATTTCGCTGATGCATATCCAACAACCTGGTGAATTCTACTTTCTGACTATCTGTGCTTAAAAATTTTGATGATGGCCAATCGATGTTATCCACGGTAGCAACCCAAACTCCACGGAATTCATATTTTGGCTGAGCCTGGGTGCAGAAACATATTAATAATAATAGTGATGATTGAATGATGATAAGAAAGAACTGCAGTTTGCTGATGGAAACAAAAGAGGTCATGGATTTTTTTATCATGCAATAACTTTATGCGTTCTCTTTAAAAGGTTCGGGTAATGCGCTTACTCTTTCCAGACAGAAATTCCTTCACTACAGTTTGAACAAATATCAATGTTTTTCCTGCTTGTCATAAGTTCTTTTCTAAACTGACGATAATTGTTGTTCTTCCAAATGTCCTTGAATGATTGCAATTTGAGATTCCCCAGCCTATGAGAGGCATCTTTATCAAAGCAACAAGGAACTACAAGTCCATCCCATGTAATTACATTTGCATGCCATAGTTTCCAGCAGCGATTAGTGAATTTATTCTTTGGAATATGTTTGCCGTCAGCCGTTTTTTTATAGCGACTAAATTTTTCATTTCCTGGGATCAGTCCGTTTGGATCATTCTCGTAATCATATATCTGTGCAGTTTTAAATCTTACTTCATCCACCCCCACCTCCTTTGCAAGTTTTTTGATATCCTCTAACTGGTGTTCATTGGGCTTTACCACGAGGAACTGAAAGAATACAAATGGGGTTTTACTCTTCAACTCCTTTTTCCATTTCACAATGTTTTGTGCTCCTTCAATCACCTTATTAATGTTTCCTCCAACACGATATTGTTTGTAAACTTCCTGTGTGGTACCATCAATAGAAATTATCAGCCGGTCTAGTCCACTCTCTACAGTTTTTCGGGCAACATCATCTGTAAGATAATGTGCATTTGTTGAGGTAGCAGTATACAATCCCTTTGTTGATGCATACTTTACCATATCAAGAAAATCACGATTAAGATATGGCTCTCCCTGGAAATAAAATATCAGGTATAAAAGATCTTTATGGATGTCATCAATTGTCTGCCTGAAAAAATCATCCTTGAGCATCCCTGTAGGACGTGTGAATTCTCTCAAACCGCTAGGGCATTCGGGGCATCGGAGATTGCAGGAAGTAGTTGGCTCAAATGAAACTGAAACCGGCAATCCCCATTGCACTGGCTTGTTCAAAAGTATGCTGGCGTAATAACTTGAGAAAACTTTACCGGCATTTAAAAGTCTTCGCCATGTAAGCTTACTTAAAAAATTCACACTATCATTTACATTGAACCTTGGCATGCGGTAAAGATAACCAAATCTATCACTTGATATTCTAAGACAAGGTTACTCCAGCGTAACCGGAGATGCTGATGCCCCGGTAGCAGGTGTGCCTGGAGGATTTATTACCCTAACTGTTCTTGGGGTAAATACCAAAGAGTTCATTGAGAATTTATCAAAATTTTCAAATATCACATTGAGCGCGATAAAGTTCATTACATAATTCCTGGTTTCGGCAGGCAGGTATTTTTTAATATCCCAAAATGTCGGGTTTAATTTGCCGCATCTTTTCATTACCTTCTTTATATTACCTAATCCCCAATTGTAGGCCGCAACAATTAGTAGCAGGTTATTATCCAGGTTCTTACAACGATCGCTCAGGTATCTTGCAGCTGCTACAGTTGATTTAGTAAAATTATTCCGGTCGTCCTTTATCTTTTTTTTGAAGTTATTTTTTTTATTCCCACTCCTGATTTTAAGGCCATAGTCTTTTGCTACCTCATCCATAAGCTGCCAGTAACCTACCGCCCCAGCTCGTGATATAGCGTTGCCGTTAAATCCCGATTCAAGAGCTATTAATACCTTAAATTCTTCGGGTAAATCGTAGTTTCTTAATATCTCTACTACCTTAGGAAATATTTTTTCACCCTGCTTGTAAGTATTTAGCAGGTAGTTCCTCTTTTTTTCGCTGAATTTGGAAATGTAATCCAGGCTCTGTTCACGATTTTCTTCCAGTGATGATGGAAAAATAACGTTGGAGGGTATAACTGTCGTTATTTCTGCCAGTGGCTGAGATTTATTTGCTGCCAGAAGAGTAGTGTCTGAGTAGCTGGGAATCCCCGGGGCAGCATTTATTGAAGAAGAGGCACAAAGCAATGCCACTATCAGGATATTAGATATTTTGATGTTCATTATTAGCGTGTTTTATCAGGGCCGGGCAAAATAGGATTAGGGAAACGTACAGCGGGATTGTATTATTGCCTTATTCTCCCCAAAACCGGAGTTATGTCCTATTTTTGGAGGGCGAAGGTAACTTCTGTCTTCCTATAACCCAGTTAAAAAGCAGTTAAAAGACTATGCGCTGTATTCTACTGGCTTTACTACTCACCTCCAAAGTTTTTGCACAAAACATTGATGCTAAGCACATTAATGACATTGCACTCATGGAACAGATGGCTCATGAACGCTTGTTAAACAGCGCAAATGCCACAGGGGCTTCAAACAATTTTGATGTTAAATACTATCGTTGTGAATGGGATGTTGATCCTGGGATCCGATATATTTCGGGATCAGTAACCATTTATTATAAAATTATTTCTATAAGTAATTCAATTTCATTGGATCTTATGAATTTAGGCCTGGTCACTGATAGTGTGATCCAAAGAAGCAGGTTACTTCCGTTTGTGCATTCTCATGATGTATTGCAGGTTAATTTCCCTTCTTCTGCAGCTTCAGGTGCAATAGACTCTATTACTATTTTTTATCATGGCGTTCCGCCTAATACAGGCTTTGGCTCTTTTTTTCAAGCTACACATGCGGGGATTCCGATCATCTGGACATTGAGTGAGCCTTATGGTAGCCGTGACTGGTGGCCATGTAAAAATGGCCTGGATGACAAAGCGGATTCAATTGATGTCTATATATCTTCTCCAGTGCAATACCAGGCAGCATCTAATGGCCTTTTGCAAGGGGAAGTTATTACGGGTGCCAAAAAAATCACTCATTGGAAGCACCGTTATCCAATTGCGACTTATTTAATATGTTTTGCTGTGACCAATTATTCGGTGTTTACGAATAGCGTTCAATTAGGTACTGCCTCACTGCCAATGGTTACTTTTTGTTATCCTGAAAACCTGGCTTTGTTCCAGGCTAATACTCCATTGGTGCTAAACGCTTTACAGTTGTATCATAATACATTTAGCGACTATCCATTCCTGAAAGAAAAGTATGGCCATGTTCAATTTGGATGGGGTGGTGGGCAGGAACACCAGACATCCACTTTCATTGTAACACCGAATGAAGGTTTGATGGCTCATGAATTAGCACATCAATGGTTTGGTGATAAAGTTACGTGTAGTAGTTGGAGGGATGTTTGGCTCAATGAAGGATTCGCAACCTTTGTTGCGAGTTATTATTCAGAGCAGAATTACCCCGCCAATACGCTCAATACGCGCAGGAATGAGATCGCCGCGATAACTGCCATTCCCGATGGATCTGTATGGGTAGATGATACGACGAATGTTAACCGGATATTTGATGGAAGGCTCACTTACAACAAAGGGTCACATCTTTTATACATGCTAAGATGGAAGCTTGGTGACTCAGCATTCTTTAAGGGAATAAGAAAATACATTACTGATCCAACCATCTCTTATGGCTTCGCGGTCACAGATGATCTTAAAAGAAACCTGGAGCAGTCGAGCGGGCAGAACCTTACTGAATTTTTCAATGATTGGTTTTATGGCCAGGGGTATCCAGCTTACCAGGTAAAATGGTCAATGGTGGGAAGTTCATTTGTCAAAACAATTGTCAACCAGGTAACTTCGCATTCGTCGGTAAGATTTTTCCCAATGCCTCTTGCCTTACAGTTTAAAAATGCTACTCAGCAGAAAACCATCATTGTAAATAATATTGTGAATGGAGAGTCATTTTATAATAATATTGGTTTTGTCCCCGATACAGTATTAATTGATCCTGAATACTGGTTGATCACAAGGAATAACAGTTCGCACAAAATAGTTGATAGCATTAACGGACAAAATATTGTTCAGGTTTTTCCAAGTCCCATGCATGATGATGTGTATGTATATTTAAGAAATTTCAGTTGGCATTCTGCAAAAATTAATATTTTAAATGCAGCAGGCCAATTGGTCTATCAAAAAAGTATTTCAATAAATGGATCAGAATTCGTGGATATATCAATGACAGGCATTGCGAGTGGTGCGTACTTCGTTTCTATAATGAGTGGTAATGAAGTATTAGTAGTTAAAAAAATCGTGAAATACTAAATATCTAACCTAATTGTATTGTGGCCTATAAAAAAAGAAAACGTTCTGTCTTAAAATCGTTTGTAACTCTATTGATCATATTGGTTGCATTATGTATTTCAGGTTATTATATCGAAAATTATTTTATAAGGCCATCTTCTATCAGATACCCGGAATTCGGAATTGATATTCCTGCAAATTATCCAATCCATGGAATTGATGTTAGTCGATACCAGCAAGTTATTGATTGGGAAGATGTGAAAGCCATGAATGTAAAAAATATCAGGATCGGTTTTGCATATATCAAGGCAACAGAAGGGGTTGACCAGGTAGATGAACAATTTAGGCGCAATTGGTTTGAAGCGGAGGAACAAGGAATGACAAAGGGAGCCTATCATTTTTTTGAGGCAGGAAAAAGTGGTCGGCAGCAGGCTAAGAATTTCATTGCAATAGTACAATTAAAGAAAGGTGATCTGCCTCCTGTTTTGGATGTTGAAGATGCAAACAATGCGAGTCCTGAGGATATTAAAAAGGAAATAGCAGAATGGCTTACTTTGGTTGAAAAGCATTACCATATTACCCCGGTGATTTACAGTAATATTGATTTTTATAATATATATATTCGGGAAAGTTTCAAGGCATATCCATTTTGGGTAGCCCACTATCTTCAACCAGGGAAGCCCCGTATTGAAGGAAATTGGTCTTTCTGGCAACATAGTGAAAAAGGCCGTGTTGATGGAATAAAAACAACTGTTGATTTTAACGTATTTTCAGGAGATAGTTTAGATTTCCAGGAATTCCTGATAAAATGAATCCCTGGAGAATAAATATCATAAGAACATAATTAAAAAGTATGTAGATGAGTAATATGGAGCCTGAAGTAAGAAATTTTCTTCTTAGGGTAGCCTCATCGCTTTCCATGGGATTGTTATGGATGTTTGTGAATTCTACTGTAGGAATATATTTTAACTATGCATTTTTCGATCATACTCCATCCCTGGGGAACTATATTTTTTACGCATGGTTTCTTTTGAGCCTGGCCTTCCTGATCATTTATTATAAGCGTAAATGGAATCTTTGATCAACTGCTATGATCTGCAATAATCAACCACTTATTTTTTACTTTTCTGAATAATAAAGTAAAAGCGCCGCTTAGATCTCCAATCGTTCTCGCAAGATGCCATTTACCGACAACAAAATAATAGCTTTCGCACAGAGGCTTCACTTGCAATATCGAAAAATCAAGCTTACCCATGGCTGCTCTATCAGGATAGCCCTTTTTGTAATTATCCAGTGTTTTCTGCCATCCATAAGTAATTCCTGACTTTCCAATAAACATCAAGGAGTCGCTACGGTGGTAGCCATCCATAAATGCTTCTATTTGCCCGGTATTCCAGGCTTTTGTTTGTTGGTCTAGTAAGTTACGTATGCTTATTTCATCTTTTGATTGGCAGAAGGTTGATGAGTACCAGAACATTGCTAAAATAAATATGAATATTTTCATAGTGTAAATATACAGTAACAGCTAAATGCAAAAGTGGCTACAAGATTGGCATTTAATAACAGATACATCTAATGATGAAGGAATGAATTAATTTTGCTAAATTATTATGAAAAGAAGTTGGTTAATATATATAGGATTTTTTGTGGTATTACTGGGGGCATTCTATTATTTCCTTTTCGCTGGTACAGAATACTACAAAGTAAAACTGCCTGTATTGACGTATGTCCAGGATTTTTCATTCATTGACCAGGATGGAAAAACAATCACTCAAAATGAGGTGGCTGGTAAGGTATATTTGGCTGAATACTTTTTTACCACGTGCAAAGGCATTTGTCCCAGGATGAATGAAAATATGAAAACAATCTATGATAAATTCAGCCATGAGCCAGGGTTTGCGATAATGTCTCATACATGTATGCCCGAAACTGATTCGGTTCCATTACTTAAGCAATATGAAAAGAAGATATTAGATGGAGAGAGCAATACTAACTGGCATTTCGTAACTGGTGTTAAAGATTCATTGTATAAGATGGCAAGGCAGAGTTATTTGCTTGACAATGAGAAAAACAACAGTGGTAATATAGCTGATCAATTCATACATACCCAGTTTTTTGCTTTGGTTGACAAACAAAAAAGAGTACGAGGTATATATGATGGACTAAAGCCTGAAGAACTTGAGAAACTCGTTGCAGATATAAAGGACCTTCTAAAAGAAAAAAGCGATCCATCCGTATTCAATCATTCCAGTTTCAGCAATAATCCTGATTAACCATGGATGTACAGGCTGAAACGAGGATTGCACAACCGGCCACCATCACGATAACCATGTTCACTTTATTTGTGACGTGTGTGACAAAACTACCTGCCTTGATGATGTAACCATACCCGCAGTAAAATTGCCGAAAGGATTTAAGCCCCAGCATGCTCAAATGATAGTAACCGGAATTTGTAAGGATTGCTTGTAGGGGATATTTATTTCAAATAATTATTCCGTAGCAGCGTCTACGTACTTTGTATAACTAAACGTCCGGATATCCGGCATCGTTGATTTTCAACTAAATACAAAAGGCGAGTTATAATCTAACACATTCTCAGATTAAACTTTCGGAAATAACGAAATATAGAAATTGGAAAAAGCGGCTGGGTTATGTCATTTTATTTAACTGGCTGATCGGCAGATTTGAATTTTTGAAAGTAGCATTTTTAGAATCTCTACTCCTTAAAAACTACCACCGCAACATTTCATTTGCTGGTTTTCCTTAATTCTTGATTGTTTTGCGAGAGTTAATAAATTATTGAGGGATTCCTGATTAATTGTTTTTCCTTCTAACACTTCTATTGGAGTGAGGCCATTTAAAACACCATGAGGCCGGTTATTAAAATCATGGATTGCTTTTTTAAGATAATCTTCCAGCTTTGAAAAGTCACTTATTTTATGATGATATAGAAACCGGTATTTCAATTGTTTGTTTGCAGCTTCTATCATTGAATTGCTATATTGGATATCTGTCTGAGCAATCACATGGTTAATGGTTGGATGCTCGCAAGCACTCATCCACTTTTTTGCTTCTCCATAATTTTCTGAGCCATCATCTGTCAACAACATGCATTCATTAATATTTGCCGGCAGCAGATATTCTGTTTTTACCTTTAAGAGATTTTGCAATGTATAAGCTGCTCTTCTCTCTGGGGACAACTGATAGGTGAGAATGGCCCTGGAATAATTATCCTGCACGAGATAGATGTAGGCTTTCCTGTTATCTTCGGTTTTGAATTCGGTCAGGTCTGCATGTAATATTTGGAAAGGCGCAGTGGCCCTGATGCCTACAGAATGGTTTTTTCTTCTGCTGAAGGCGCGGCTACGCTTTAAATTAAGATGGGAAATATATTTATAGAAAGTACTGAGATTCATGTGGGCAGTTCCATCTCTTCTCATTTGATGATATACAGAACAAAGTGACCAGAATTGATATTTAGATTGAAGGCAATATGTTTTAATAGCGATGATTTCTTTAGCCAACAATTGAGATGGATGTTTGATCTTACATAAATCATAAAATGACGACGGACACCTGAGATTTCTTTTGAGGTTAGCATACTGCTGGGAATTGATGTCTAAATATTTTAATGTTTTTCTAAATCCTATTACACCAGACACTTTAACGATATGGTTAACCAGTACTGCTTTTACAATTAATCTCCCAGCCTTGATCGCATCTTTATGTTTAATAATAAAACGTTTAAGTGCTATTATGCGGAGGAGAGCCCGGTTTATTCTAAGCAGGGATTTATTAATTGCAACCATCTCAAGGGTATGAAAAACATCTTTGTTCTCTATGTACCAATCATAACCAAAATAATTTTGAATATCTCTATGTTGCCAATCATATTTGGTTGACCTTGGAATGGATTGTAAAATATGTTCTGGCAGGCATTTTAGATAAAAGGCTATTAAAATATAAGGATGATATGAGGTCTTTGCGATCTGATGCTTCATAAGAATTTTGGCTAGCTGAACTTAAAGGAAACAATATCCATTTAAGTCAATGCTTCTGATCGCAAAGATTTGTATAGGCTAGCTATAATAATATAATTGGGGATCTTATTACAAAATTCACCCCTACATATTCTCATTCACAAAGTCCATCAGCACCTTTATATTTTCAGAAGAGAAATCAAATTTTAATCCCGCTGCCTCATACAGTTCAGGAAGCGTTTTAGTACCTCCAAGACTTAAAGCTTTCATATAATTATCAAGCGCCTTCTCTGGATCTTTTTTATACTGCATCCACATGCCGATTGCACCAAGT
>JADGPY010000084.1 GCA_017882205.1 Chitinophagaceae bacterium | reverse complement strand
CATGAATCAATGAATTCTTTTAATGAATTTTTAGGGCCATAATATTTATCAGGAGCAAAATAAAAATTAGGATTGTACCCCCAGCTAAGATTACCTTCAAACTCATTGAACGGCATTATCTCAATAGCGTTTATGCCAAGGTTCTTAAGATAATTCAGCGTGTCTCTCAAGGTATTCCAATCGTGTTTGGCTACATAATCCCGCACCAATAATTCATACACCATCAGGTTTCTTTTATCCGGCCGGTTAAAATTATTTACCGCCCAAACATAGGCTGGCTCTGCTGTTTGCAATTCGCTCACAATCCCCGAGGTCTGGCCTGTTGGGTATGGCTTTAAGCCAGGATAGGTAGAATTAGGGATCGTTCCATCATTTCCCGGATCGAGTACTTTTTCTGTATATGGGTCTGCAATCTTTAATGCACCATCAACGAGGTATTGATATGAATATTCAGTTCCCGGGGTGAGGCCATTGATTGTAATCCACCAATAATTGCCATCAGGCGTTTTATTCATCAGGTATAATGATTGTTCTGTCCAATTACTTGATGGAAGGTCGCCGATAACGGATACACGCGTTTTTGAAGGAGCATAAAGAACAAGCGTAAGTGAAGTATTATTCGTATTATAATTTATTCCCTGCCGAAGCCCTGAAGGAAGCGGAAGTATAGATACTGCGGGTGCAACAAAGAAGTGGAAAGAATCAGACTTGATGGTAGTTCCATCATTTGCTTCCAATACCACACTTTGATTTCCGGCAGTAGTTAAAGTTGGAGTAGCACTGATCGTTGTTGCTGCAGTGGCCGATTGTATAACCGTTCCATTCAGGTATATCTTCAAGGTAGAAGAATTATTGGCCAACCCGGTTATTAATAAATTATCGCCTACTACTTTATTGATAGGTTCAGGGATCCTCGTATAGAAAGGCTGCATCAAAGGTTGTGTAAACTGAACAGCCAATGCAGCGGTATACACAGGCACATACATATCACTTCCATCACTATTTCTTTGAACCGTAGTGCCGTTCCCATTGCGAAAGAGGATGGCAATTTTTAAGATTATTTCAGCCGGATTGGTAAGACCATAATATGCTCTGAGGCCGCCTGGGATCGAAAATTGCCATTTATTTGTGCCAACCGATGTAGCCTGCAATGCCGGGTTTGGAACATTGAAGTTTTGGTTGAATTTTACATATTTCCAATCAGAAGGGCCTGTACTAAGATTGGTAATAACACCGGTATGAACATATACATCCGTAGTGGGAGTATAATTAAGCAATCCCATGTTTCCTTTGGTTGCATCCATGGTTATCACAACAGGGTCACTCGTTTCTAAAGGAAACGCCGGAGTCCATGATAACAGTTGAGAAAATGAATGTTGGAATGGTAATATAATCAGGAACAGGAGTAGCAATCGTTTCATTATTTCCTATTTATTGTGTAAATTAAACACAATCTTTCGATTTTCCCATATTTGGGAGTAAATTATCTTCTGTATTTTTAATTTTTATTACGATAAGATGTATACGAAAGAACAAACGCAGGAATTACAACAGAGAACCAAACGACTATTAAAACAACCTTCAGGGATAGACGAGTTGCGTAACGCATTGAAATTCCATGAGTACCGTTATTATGTTTTAAACGACCCTCTGATCAGCGATTCCGAATACGATACATTGTATAAGGCTCTTGAAAAGGAAGAGGCTGCCCATCCTGAATTGATCACTATCGATTCTCCCACCCAGCGTGTGGGCAACAGTCTCAATAAAGAATTTGTAACTGTACAGCACCTGGTTCCTATGCTGAGCCTTGAAAACAGTTATGATGAGGATGATCTTATTGATTGGGACAGAAAAGCAAAGGGTTTTATAAAAGCTGACGTCATAGAGTACAGTGCAGAGCCAAAATTTGATGGTGCAAGTATATCACTTATCTATGAAAATGACATCCTAATCAGGGCTGCAACAAGAGGAGATGGTGCAGAAGGAGATGAGATCACTACAAATATCAAACAAATCAAATCTATTCCATTGTCAGCAAAGTTCTCAGAATATGGAATTCGCCAGATTGAGTTAAGGGGCGAAGTATTGATGACAAAGGAAAACTTCGCAAAATATAATGAATACATGGTATCAGAAGGATTGCCTCCGCTGGCAAATCCACGCAATGCTGCCTCTGGCTCATTGAGAATGAAAGATCCAAGAAGCGTTGGGAAGAGAGGCCTCGAAGCAATCTTTTACCATGTGAGCGCTTATACAAAGGGGACGGAAACAAAGCTAACTCCCTTGCTGAATACCCATTCTGGAACACTCGAAATGCTTTGGGCACTTGGTTTTAAAAGCCCCCTGAAACAAAAAAAAGTGATCAAAGGAATTGAAGGAGTGGTTGCTTTTTGCCATCAGTTTGAGAAACAAAGAGAAGAACTTCCCTATGAGATCGATGGAATGGTCATCAAGGTAAATAAGGTTGAGCTTCAACAAAGAATGGGCAGTACCACCCATCATCCAAGGTGGGCAATTGCATATAAATTCAAGGCCAGGCAGGCCACCAGCAAATTGAGAAAGGTTGAGTTCCAGGTGGGGCGCACCGGTTCAATCACCCCTGTTGCAAAGATCGATCCCGTGCCTATTGGCGGTGTTACAGTGGCCTCCGTCTCTCTCTTCAATCCTGATGTAATAGAGGAAAAAGATCTTCGCATAGGCGATACCGTAATGGTTGAAAGGGCCGGGGACGTTATACCTTATATCGTTAAGTCTTTGCCTGAATTGCGTGACGGAACTGAACGACCGATCGTCTTTCCAAAAAACTGCCCGGTATGTGGTGATGGGCTGATCAGGCCGGAAGGTGAGGCAGTTATACGCTGCGTGAATATCAATTGCCAGGCCCAGGTGGTTGAGCGCATCATTCATTTCGTTAGCAAGGATGCAATGGATATCAAGAGTTTTGGCGAGGCCAATATTCGGAAGTTTTACGATTTAGGGATATTAAAAGATATCCCTGGGATCTACACACTCAATTTTGAGAAGATAGCCACACTTGAAGGGTTTGGTCAGAAGTCGGTTGAAAATCTTAAGTCAGCGATTGAACAATCAAAATCTCAACCCCTGCACCGACTAATTTTTGGAATGGGGATTAGATATGTTGGTGAAACTACCGCTAAAACGTTGGCGACGGCAGTAGACGACCTGGTTGATTTTAAAAAGTTCACTATGGAAGAACTTCAACAATTGGAAGATGTGGGTGTGAAGGTAGCTGCCAGCGTCTTTCAATTCTTTCAACTTCGCGATAACATTCAGATGATCGAACACCTGCGCCAGCTTGGAGTTAATATAAAAAGCAGTAAAAAGGAAGTAACGGTTGGTAAATTAACCGGCTCTTCGTTTTTATTTACCGGTACCTTGCCAACATTAAAGCGCAGCGAGGCTGAAAAAATGGTTGAAGATAACGGTGGAACAATTTCTACTGGAGTAAACAATAAACTGCAGTACCTTGTTGTTGGAGAGGATGCCGGTAGTAAACTGGACAAAGCAAAAAAGATTACTTCGATCAAAATCCTAACAGAGTCAGAATTTTTAAATATGTTACAAACTTAGTTTAGTAACTTTAACCAAACCTAATTATATGATCAAGAAAAACGCAGGAGAACAATGGAAGCAATTATTGTTTCCAGGGTGGAAGCAGCTTCGTAAAAAATATGCGATATCCTCTCATGGCCGCGCAGCTAGCTATTCTGATGATATTGTAAAAGACGGTAAAGTTCTGAATGGATCGCTTACATCAGGATATAAGACTTTAAATCTTCATCTTGAAAATGGCAATGGAACAATTTATCTCCATCGCGAGGTAGCAAAACTATTCAATACTAAAAAATCACCCAAAGCCAAATTTGTCATCCACGTTAATCATAATAAAACAGACAATCATTTCAAAAATCTCAAATGGTCTACCCAGGATGAAGTTGCAGTACATCAACAGAAGAGCCCTGAAAAGCTTGCCTATAAAAAGTTGCAGAATTCAAGAACCGTCGGATTGAAACTTACGGTTACCCAAGTTCGGGCAATCAAGGAAACGCTTAAAAATCCAAAAAGAAGATTAACGTATAAACAGCTGGCTGTAAAATATAAAGTTAGCGAAATGACACTCTACAGGATCAGAAGCGGAGAAAACTGGAGCAGGGTAAAATGATACAACTTTCGTCTATCCGGTTCTTAAAGGACCTGGCAAAGAATAATAATAAGCCTTGGATGGATGAACACCGCAATGAATACCTGAACGCTAAAACAGATTTTGAAAGCTTTATTTCTTCCCTAATCAAACAAACGGCTACATTCGATAAGGACATTCAAGACCTGGAAATAAAGGACTGCACATTCAGGCTTAACCGTGATATCCGGTTCTCCAAAAATAAAACACCTTATAAGGTGAATATGGGTGCCAGTCTTGATCGTGGAGGCAAGAAATCGATCTACGCTGGTTATTATTTTCACCTGGAGCCAGGCGGTAAAAGTTTCGCCGGAGGCGGTATCTGGATGCCTATGGCTCCTGAACTAAAAAAAATCCGCCAGGAAATAGACTATTCTTTTCAGGAGTTTCAACAAATACTATCGGCCAAAAAATTTAAGGCGGTGTATGGAAAACTTGAATCAACGGGAGAAGAAAAGCTCACAAACCTTCCGCGTGGGTATGAGAAAAGTAATCCTGCGGCAGAATTCCTAAAGCTTAAAAGTATTTTGGCGCTCAAAAACATTCCCGATTCTGAGCTTGTTAAACCAACTTTATTGAATCAAACCACCAGAACTTTTGAAGCACTTACCCCATTGATCAATTTCATCAATAGGGCAATTGATTAGTTTACCCTAAAAAGAATGGCCAGTGATGAAAATCACCGGCCTTGCTTACCTCTGAAACCACAAGAAAAAAAGCTTACACTATATAAATAAATTTTATTTAAAGGATATTATGTGATTTTTATTCTTGTACAACAAAAATTATACTACTCTAAGGGATGTTGAAGTGGTTTTATGTAAGGATTTGGAAAGGGAAAATATAGAATGGGATGGCTAAAAATACTACTTATTATTGGATTTCAAAGATAAATCTAATTTTTAATTCGAATACGTTCCAATTCGGCATTGGCAGACTTGCTTATTTGTCTCTTTTTATATTTGTACCATATCTTAGGTGTTGTTTTTTTCATGATAGTATCTATTGTTCTCATTCCAAATAAGTTCCAAACCCCTTTTACTTTACCTCCCAGGGACGACTGTAGGGCACGAAGACTCAGTGCAAATCCACTATCAAGGTATTCCATATGATGCCAATAGCCTGCAGGCATGAATAGTGTATCTCCATGGTCGAGGATCACTTCATACCCTTTGGCAAGCTTTAATGCCGGGAAACTGTTATAATCAGGGTTACCAATATTTTCATTATAGTTCGAAAAATCGGCAAGGCTTAACACTTCAAATGGCTTTCGGTATAATTTATATTGCTCATCGTGTGGAAATAATAACACCCTTTTTCTCCCCACAAACTGGGTGTGTAGAATATGCGACATATCAATATCAAAGTGCATATGAGTAATGGAAGTTGCTCCTCCCACAAACAACATCGGGTAACGCTTTACAAAACCCTTCATCAGGTTTTCGGGCCACGTGAAATCTTTAATAAGTTGGGGAGCATGTTCAAAAATATTGAACAGGAAGATCCTCCAACCGGCAGGACCTCTTTTGATCATATCAATATATTCTCCAAAGGTTTTGTAATCATCCGCAGTATTGATAGGGGTATAAGCGTCACTTTTAATGTTATTATATAATCCAACTCTCACATTTCCAACAATCGATTTAAAATAATCCCAGTTCCATTTATCATATGCAGGCCAGTGCTTTGCAAGCCCTGTAATAATAAGTGGCTTCATTGGCTGGTAATAGTTTTTCTTGAAATCTTCAGGACTGATCTCTTCCACTCTATCTATTGATTGCAATTTCATGGTAAAGATTTAGTGGCAAAATTAATGTTAGTTTTGTACAAAAAACCACCTGATGGGTAGAATCGTTCCTGGTAGATATGGAACAAAAAAAGACGTTATCACCAAAAAGGCCTCCCGGCTTTTCAAAGAAAAAGGATTTAGCGCAACCTCCATGCGCGACCTTGCAGAGGCGATAGGAATTGAGGCTCCAAGTTTATACAATCATATAAGCGGTAAAAGTGAGATACTCCAGGAGATCTGCTTTAAAGTAGCCAATCTTTTTACAAGCCACCTCAACGAGGTAGAAACCGGTAACATTCCAGTACTTCAAAAAATTGACCGGATCATCCGGTTTCACATTCATATGATGCTTGACGAATATGAAAGCGTATACATTTCTGATCACGAATGGAAACATTTAAGAGAACCTTACTTATCCAATTTCAAAAATCAGCGTAGGAATTACCGGGCCAGGGTTGCGGCAATCATATTGGAAGGAATTGAAAGGAGGGAAATCAAAAACATCGATCCCTATGTAGCAGTATTAACGATGCTTTCAGCAATTGGTGGAATTGAAATGTGGCAGCGATCTAAAAAAAGTGTTGATGCCAAAACTTTGGAGGAAAATATCGTTTGCATTTTTATAGAGGGCATTAGGGAACAACCTGTTAACCAGGAAATCCTACATTCCATAAAGGCTGGTAACTGATAGCCTTACATCTTAATTATATTTAAGTGGCTTTACATTTTCATACGCTTACCATAAATGAGATCAGGAAGGAAACTGCAGACTGTGTTTCTATCGCCTTTGATATTCCTCAAACCCTGCAAAATGATTTT
>JADGPY010000413.1 GCA_017882205.1 Chitinophagaceae bacterium | reverse complement strand
TTAAAGAATAAATCCTTGTTATGCTGTTGAGCATTGGTAGGAGAAGATTTACTTTTTGTACTTGTTTCGAACATTAATCAGAATACATTTTATGTTTAATAATTCCATTCAACGATTACTCTTTTATCCATCCAGGGCAGTTTAATGAATCCAATTCCCCATGGCAGATAGTTCATTAATACATCATACGATTTTTGTTCAACTTGCAATAACCAATGGTCTTCTCTTTCGGTTAGCTTCCCCTGGCGTTGCAAAAAAGAACTGCGCAAACCTGCAACAGAAGTTGCTTTCAATGCTGTCCAATGTTCAATCACGGATAACAGTAATTCATTCGCATCTTTCTGTTCTTCCTCACTAAGTTCCAGGAAAGAATCAATGGTTTCATTGATAGGATAACTGCATAGAATTTTATTTAACAACAACTGATGTTCCTGGATATCAAACTCACCCGTTACAAGGAATTGGGAAAGCAATACAGCCTTGCGATGAATATCCAAACTAACAAAACCGCTCTCATCAAGATATTTATGTGAGCTGAATAAAGCTTCAAAGAATGGATGTAGTATTACAAGGCCGGCATTTTCTAAGAAATAGACATTCTCTTCCGGTTGATTTGTCGACGGTGAATTAATTTTTTCAAGTATTGGTAGATCTTTAACCTCTTTAAAAATCTTAATAAAAAGGTCGGATTCTGTCTGTTTCTCTAACAAAGTTGGCCGGGTGATTTTTTGAAGCTGGATCATTACCCCTGGCAGGCAAAGAAGAATTTCTTTTTTTTCTGAAGAAGTAAATAGTAATTGTTCTGATAGCCTGCTAATAGATGAATTGATTACATCATCCTCCAGCGTTAATAAATACAGAAGAAATGAAATCATCTTTTTTCTGGCAACAGGTAGTTTTAATGAAGTAAATGCCTGTTGAATTTCGTTGAGCTGAAATCCTGTATTCCCAAATGCAACCTGCAAAAGATTCATTATTTCCTCATTGGAGAACTGCAACAGAAATCTTTCAAAGCTATTGGATGAATATAATATTCCATCAACAACTATTTTTTTTATTCTATCTGTTGTTGTTCTTTCTTTTGCATGATTGACAACCGAGATCAATAGCTGATGGACGTCCGTGTTTTGTGTATTCCATGGCAACAATCCACTTTTAATAAAATACAACAATGTTTGAATTGCACTATCATCAATTAGGTCGGTTTCAACGTGGGGCTTCCCATCAAAATAGGTAACTTCATACACCTCTTTATCCGATGTAAAGCTGATAATTTCATCCAGCTTTGATCTTACCTTTCTAATCGTTTGTTGAACAAAATCATCTTCCCAGTTGCGAATATTCAAGTGGCCAAGATCCAGGTCCATACAATCGATCTTTATTTGCTTCGCTCCAGATGCTTTTTCATCAAATAATTCCTCCAGTGCTGGCATCACTCTTTCTTTCACTACCTCAGCTATCCTGTTCTGAAGAAACATGTTCTCTTTATGTTTGTGAAACATAAGTTCCACTGATTGGGTACAAATGATATGTGGCGATATCCTTTGCATACTTAGATATTACTGCCCCCGGTAGTTTGCATAATTTTAAGAAATTGAGGTCTTGTAATTGGTGTTCGTTTTCCACCTCTGCATTCAACTCCTTTAACTACCTGTGATACTGTTAAAGTAACGAGCATAGTTTCCATATTGGCCAATTTATCTGCAGTGATAATTAATTTCGGTCCATCCGCATCGATAGAGGGTTGTGTATTAATCACGACACTCCAATGACAAACCTTCGTATTTGTTGCGAGTGCTGTTAACAATGCGCCTTTGGAAGCAGCATCTTGTTGAAGATTAAATGTAGTATTAACAGCAATTACAGTCACATCCACATTCTTCGTAACTACAGTTGAACCATTATCAAGTGTATAATTAAGTACAAACCCTATTGTTTCAGGAAGCGGACTAGCAAAAGTTAATTGCAACTTGCCATCAACTGTGATTCCATATTTTTTGAATGTTTCACTTAAACTATCTGCATTCAGGAGCACAGCCGTCTTAACTATCGTAGGATCTTCAATTGACAATTGTGTAGTAAAGCACAAAGCCCTGGTTTCATTTATTATTGCAGGAGCATTGGTTAAAGGTACAGGATGCGATATTATACTTACACATCCATTTTTAGAAGTAACTGTATGAACAACACTAAAGCTTTTTGATGGTTCTGTAAATTGATAATTATGCACAGGGTTTGCATCAGTGGAAGTATTGTTTGCACTGGTAGGATCCCCAAAATCCCATGTGTGCTGAGCACTTGAATCAGTTAAAGCACTTTTAAACTGAATGGAGAATTGAAAATTGGAAGGTACAGAAGCAAAAGAAAATTCCGCATCAGGAACTTGCAATACAGTCACCTTTGTTGATGCAACCTGGGAATTAACCGTATATGTAATTGCAGTATCCCCAACAGAAAGATCCTTAATGGCTACCTGGAAAGTAGTTTCATTAACCTTTTTGGCAGTAGGAATAGAGAGTAAGCCTCCTATAGGATTCACAGTGATGGTAACAGCACCATTGTCATTGCTGCAAAATGAATTTTTATCCAGGATGATGGAAGCCGGTTGAATATTAATAACAGTAACATTCTTTATGACTGAATCAATACAACCGTCTTTTGAAGTAACGGTATGCTGTACCTGATAATCGACTGACTTGTCAGTGAAAGGATAGTTTTGAACAGGATTCGCATCATTTGAAGAACTATTTTTTGGATCCCCAAAACTCCATACGTGTTTTGCGGAAGAATCTGTAAACTTACTGGTGAATTGAACTGAACCAGGGTTTGAAGGTAGTGCCGTGTTCTTAAATGAAGCGTCAGGTGCTGCAAAAATGGTAACCTTGTCAGATGCTGATTGTCCGTTCACCGAATAAGTTATTTGAGTATCACCAATCGGCAAATCTTTTAGAGCAACCTGGAAGTTTGTATCACTAATTTTTTGAGCAGCGGTTAATGAAAGCGTTCCTCCGGAAGGACTAACGTCGATGGATAACGCCTCAATAGAATTGTTACAAAAAGTATTTTTATTAAGCTTAATAGTTGCCGGAGGAATATTTTTGATAGTTACTATTTGAGTAACAGTAGTTTTACAACCATCTTTGGTACTAACGGCATGGCTTACATTATAATCTGAAGATACTTCAGGCACTGTAAACTCATGAACAGGTTCTGCAAGGTTTGAACTATTCAGCGCTCCTGAGTTCGGGTCGCCAAAAATCCATTCATGCTGTAAATTTGCATCAGTTGAATTATAATGAAATTGTACAGCTCCAGGCTTGGAAGGTATCAGATCATTAGTAAAAGCTGCATCCGGGACGGAAAACACCGAAATCTTATCAGAAGCCGTCTGACTGTTTTCGGTGTAAGTTATTGCTGTTTCACCCAGAGGCAGATCCACAACTGCAACCTGGTAAGTAGTTTCATTAAGCTGTGTAACCTTAGTGAGTGAAAGAACCCCTCCTTTAGGGTTAACAGTTATAGTCAAAGGATCGGTGTCATTACTGCAAATAATATTCCGGCTTAATTTAATGGTTGTTGGATCAGGCGGGGTATCTACACTAGCAGGAATAATATACGAAATAGGAGAACAATCACTACAACACATATAGGGCAAATAAAAATCTGCAAACACAATTTTTTCACCGATCCTGAAAGTGTCTACACGACTTGTATCAATTGGCCTTATTTTATCTATCAGGTCCAGGGCGCTTGCAAATTCCTCTTCTGTTAATTTTGATTTATTCAGCTCAAATATCTTTGTAGCATCAGAAAAGTTGGAGGAGGCAGTCTTAGGCGCTCCGCCTACTGTTGTTGCATCTGCGGCTAACTTTATATTTTGGGCTGTTGCTAAAGCTGCGCCTTCAATGGGTTGAGCCGTGCTAATAATGGCATCCGCTATAGGGGGCTGTACCGATAACACAGCTGTTCTTTTTCCTACTGTACTGGTTACAACCTTATCTTCATACACCAGAATAAAAGTACCTCCTTTAGGAACACCTGCCTTGTGATCAATCCCCGAATGCTGAGTAGTATAGTAAGAAAACATTCGATCCAGATTCAATTGCTGTAATCTTTTTTGATACTCATCTAATAATTGATTAATTTTTTCATCCATGCATAGATGAGTGATCATTTCCATTTCATCTATCAATAAATCGATAACCGCATCTTCTACAAAATCCTGAAGTTTAGTTTCCGTTGTATCCTTGTTCAGGTTTTCATAATACACCAATATCAACATAACCAATTTTGTAAAATCCTCCGCTTCCTGTACCAACAGCTTATACTTGTATTGAAATGCTGCATAATCAAGGTTGTTCAAATATTTTGTAAGAGATACAGCAAACATCTCTTCAGCAGTATCAATGAAATAAAATATGTGGTGATAGATATTACTTAAAAGAACATTGAAATTGATGGTTCCCGAAGTATCAATAGCAGCAGGTTTTGGAAATGCAGTGGCATTTGTTTTAATAGTTTCCAGGTATACCTGGCCAACCGTTTTTGGTTTTCCTGCTGCGGCTGTTCCCGGTGCGCAAAAATGTTGAAGAAATGTTCCTTTTCGATAAGCAGCTACCAGTTTTTCCTGGTCAATAAAATTCTGATTCAGCCTGGTGAGGGTATTAATATTTGTGGTGAGGACTACCCTTTTAGTTGCACTGCTCACCAAATTCTGTAAATCACTTAGTGACCTAAAGCCTGTTGCCGCATTTAAGTCAGTCAGGGTTGTACCAGTTGGCGGAACTGCCGCGGTACCGCCGGCAATTGCTAAGCCAGCAGTAAACTGGTCGAGGTTTACATAAGGCAATCCGCTTAGGAAACAAACAGGTTCATGAATTTTACAAAGCAATTCAGCCAGCATAACATTAAACAAGCTTTCAAGATCAGCGAAATGACATTTTCCCATATTCGCTCCCCGTACATTGCCTGCAGCTACATTCAAAGCAATTACATCAAATGGCAGGCTGAATGATTGTTTTTGTTGAACTATGGTGGCCAATGCATTATCAATTTGTTTTCCAATATGGCCTTCAACCCTGAAGAAATTATACCTTTCGAGCTCGTACTTTAATGGATTTACAACCTTATCATCTGTTGAATAAGTATTAGCATGATAAGATAAATTTTTTGATGATTTCCCTTTAGAAGATCTTTCAAAATTCCAATAGTTGAGCAATGTAGCTGTGTTATAATAATAGGGGATTGCTCTATCCGATAAATAGCTTTTACCCAGTTCACTTGGAGTGATCTTAACTGCTGAACCAGGAATTGTTTTTACATCAGGTAAACTAAAATGACCCAGTAGTAACTTCATTCTTAGAAAAAGCATTTGCACTTCTGCAGCCAATGTTTTTTGCGTTCCAAAAACTGGTGAGTGTATAAAATAGTTTCTGTATGCGGATACATTTGTCCTGCTATCAACCAAGGCTTCTGAAAGTGCAAGGTGAAAAGGAAAGAGATTTCCATCGGGGCAACATTCAACTAACAGGCTATCTGCTTTTTCCCTGAATTCGAGATACGCTTTTACAAGATCATCGATATAATCATAAAAATATTCTGTGAATATTGCCTTCGACGTCTTGATCGTAGAAGCAATTGTTGTTAATATTTTAAACAGGTTATCGAAAGGATTACTACCTTCTCCATTAAGTATTGGCTTGAATGTATTATATACATTATTGTAAGCATCTGCAATGCTTTTTAAAGTTGTTGCATCAGTAATATTGTAAAAGGAATTAAGGACATCAGTAGGAGATTTTAATTGCTTAAACGGAACATTATATCTTTTTAAAACTATGTCCGGCAAGTTACCTTTTGCGCTCTGGAAACCAGTATACTTAAATGTGGCTAAATCCTTCTGGGCTATTAATAAGGGTTGGATGGTAAATTGAGCTTTCTGACCTTTGTCATCGCAATCAATTGTGGTGCAATTTTTAAGATCAACATTCCTCCATTCAAGAAATAGCATGACTACTTTATCCTGGAGAAAGGTACTGTTTGAAAGTACCTCATCTCCAGCAACCAAAGGATTATCAGTTGTAGGGGAAAAAAGTTTCCACAGCTTGAATCCACTGTAAAAAGAATGCTCGTCAACCTGTGTATCATCAGGTAAAACATAATTACGTGCATAGGTATAATTACTCCCATCGAATTGGATGAGATAGCCCAATGACGTAATCCCCAACCCTTTGGTAATATTGATCGTACTGCTGCTATAATACGAATCTAATCCGCATACAATACCAATACCAATCAGGTTACGTCGTGTCAATCGGTTTTGCTCATCCAGGTAGTTGAACATATTGTTCAGGTGGTCTGATTTAAGCACCTGGTCTGGTTCAAAAACGGGATATTCAGTAATGTTACTCATAAATGATACAATTCATGGTGATCAATCGAAAATGGAATTCAATAATCAATATAAAATAAGCAATAAAACAATAGTCAATAAACAATACTTATTAAAACGACCCCAAAACCGTACTGCCTAATCTGACAGGATTCGTGACACTAGTTGCACAATCATGTAACCTCGCTTCAGGATATTCACTGTGAGCCGAGGCCATAAATTCAACCATCTTATTCCCTGCCATTTTTAACTGTTGCATTTTAATAGGGTTAGTTTTCTTAAGATCAGATCCATATGTTTGTAAAGCATCCAGCCAATCCTGGAAAATTGCTTCAAACTTTTTCATTGAAGTATAGTTTAGCCAACATACTTTTACGGCAATATGAGCCGGCGCCTCGGTTTGAAAAACATCTTCCACATACCTTCGGAAATCCATATCTCTAAAACGGGCTGGCCAGAATGGAAGAAAAACTGAAATTCTGAATGAGTACGGGTCTTCTTCGCCGCAGAATACACAGTTCTTATCAAGACAAACCTGCATTAATTCATAATCCTTTTCAGGTTGAACCCCTAATGGAGGTGACGCAGGGAAATGAGGCCGAAGTAATAAATGTTCAACCAGGTGCATTCCTTCAGAATCACAACCAGGTTGAAAACTGATAATAAGATTACGCTGGTATGTTGCCGCTACAAGATTATTAGGGAATGTATTTTCTGATACAGCAATCTGGGTTCCATCTTCATTAAACAATTGTATCTCGAATACTGCTGATGGATTCTTTAGAATCTTATAACTGTTTTTATTTAACATGTTTTCATAAACGCTATTGATAGTATTCTCTGTTTCCTCAAGCGTTTTAAATTCAACAATCGACTTTAAAACTGTTTCAAGTGCCTTATTCAAAATATGGAAAACATATTTTGGATCAATCAATGTTCCATTATTTATTACCTCATAATCAGGCAAACAAAATAAATTGCGATAAGTATAATTTTGAATGCCGGTGAACCTGCTTACCCGTTTTTCAAGTCCACTTACATTAAATATAGAATCAGCAGGAAGAGGCAGTACATTAGCCAGGTAATTAAATGCCTTGCCGCGCTCTGCACTAATAATGGGATAATCTTTGAGAAAAAGAATTTTATCATCAATAAGTTCCTTAGCAGCTATGCGTTCTTTATCTGCTGTATACAACATATAAACATAGTCCTCAAATGTTTCTGCAAACCTGGCTATCAAATGATCCAGGAAACGATTTCTTCGGTCATCAAAGGTTGTCTCATCTTCTATTAAATTGCCGTGAAGTTGGTTTAAATAGACTGCTATATTATAATTGGGATCCGCAGAATTTGTAGGAACGGGAATTGGACCTGCCAGCACTTCCTGCAAAGAATATGAATGATTATTTACTGGTGATATATCAACAACCCTATAAATTTTATCTATATCCTTTATCCCGGTCAGGAATTGGGTAAAATAAGTTTGAGTGACAGAATTATCAAGACTAAACAGATCCTTTGCATGTTTGAGCTGGGAAAAAAAATCTGCGAGTATCTGATCATATAACAAAAGATATGCACGCAATTGTAAGGCCTGTACTTTACGTTGATAACTTTCCTGGTCAGACAAACCTGCATCACTCACTCCATAAGTTTGGGGAAGTTCATATTGAACTGTAAGGTAATCATCCAACTGGTAATACTTACCTGTTGGCATTATAAGATCATCCCGATGGCCCTTTAGTTTTGGCCTTTCATTATTAGCTTCAAGTAATCTCAATACATTCAGCGCTTCATCAAGCTTTGCAGTAAAAGGAAGTTTCGATTTGTAGAATAAGATCTTACTTCTGAATATATCAAGCACCGGTTTGTGGTAAGGAGCCATGTGAACACACCACTTTTGCCCACTCTGGATAATATTTCCTTTATCATCATAAGTTGTGAGCAACAAATTTTTAATCGCAACTACACCCGGGATATCCATCAGAAGGTTTACAATATCTGATACCCTGATTTCAGAACGCAATTGTGCATTAATGAGTTCGTTGGTGTCAATAAAGCCATGGGTTAAACCCGGACCTTCGAAAATATCATCGACAGCAAGCCCTTTATCCAGCATTTCCTGCAACAAATAAAAATTTATTGTTGGACTAAAATATTGCTCTATAAGAAAATAAACATTACCAAGGATTTCTTCTAAATCTGATCCGACAGTAGTTTCAATATCTACACAAATACTCACCCCTGTATATTGTACTGTATCTACAGATAGAAAATCTTCGCAAAGATTTCTCTGATCATTTAATTTGTACAGGCACTCTTGTAATATCTCTGCTATGTAATCCAGCTTTTTACTATATAATTGTAGGATGCTTCCCTGTGTTTCTTGCTTTTGAATTTCACTGGTAATCAATGCATCCACTCCGGGATCTCCACTATTGAGTGTTTTACGGATAGAGTATTCAAAAGATTTGGAGATTACACCATCCAGGTATGATATTTTTATGGCCCATAAGCCAGTCGTACTATTTTGATTCACAACTACTGAAGTAATATTAGCCACTATGTTCGAGAGAGTGTTTGTATTCATTTCCCGCCATGGAGGCAAAATTGCCTCCACGTTGGCACCAACAATTGTACTCTGCGTCAAAGAATAAAAAATGTTACCAACATTCAAATCCCCAAATGTTTCTGTATCATCAAGATCAAGCAACACTTTATATAAGCCTCTTACATCGATTGCCTCGTGATCAGTATTATGATAAACCAATGCATCTTTCTTGCAATCGGGATAGAAAGGAACTTCCGTTACCGGGATATCTTTAGCATTTAAATCAGCAACATTTTGTGCCGGGAACAAAAATGCATTATGCACACCAATAGTATCAATTAATATTTTCCTATAGTCTTCAGGGGTTAATGGATTATTCCTGAAAATATTTTTAGCACTATAAAATGTTTGACCGGTATCTACTTTGCCATCCTTATCAGCGAGCAGGTCTTGTATATCAAAATCACTTCTGTATCCTAATTCTGTTATTGCATAACACAATGCTTCAAGTATAGTAACACCCGGGTCATGAGTATTATAATCCGTCCAAAGCGTATGAGCAAGATTCTCAATGTACTTCAAACCTTGAGTACGCAGGAACTGGAAGTCCTCATCCGATGGAAGCTGCCTTATTTTAGGTATGGATAATAATTCGTTCATTAGCAATTGCAATCATAGTTTACATAATCAATAATATGTTTATCGGAAGTAGCACTTCCTCCATAAGAAACGAGTACAGATCGTGCGCTGGTGGCCACAGCTTCGTCTACATCTGTTGACTTAACGCCATCAACCCAATGAAACATTTTGAAACAAGTCACAAAATCAACATATGGTCTTTCCTCAACAAAATTCAACAACACGCTTTTATAAACACTACCGCCAAAACTCAGGTCAGCGCCAGAAACGAAAGCCCAGGGTGATAAAAACTGTACAATTTCATCCCGTAATACATCATGATAAAATGCACCATCTTCATTATTGAACTTGACCCTGAAGTCTAACTGTATTTCTTCAAACCTTGCATTCTTTACCTGCAGTTGAACAAATGGTGAGATATGTTTTTTCAGGAACTCATTAATATTTACCAGCGTCCCAATGCTTGTCATTGGCTTTAGAGGATCAATCGCATTTTTGTTTCGCAGGTCAGGAACCGGCACTACTACCACGTGACCTGGAGCCAGTTCATTGTCACTTTCAATATCTCCAACTAATTTGATACTGGTATGGTTGATGCATTTTACCTTGTAGATCTCCGGGAAATTCTGTAGTACCAGGTGTTCATAGTCCCACATGGTTATACCCCTGTTTTTATGTCGCAAACGCTCACTTACGCGAATATGAAATGCACCGTCACTTTCAACAAC
>JADGPY010000083.1 GCA_017882205.1 Chitinophagaceae bacterium | reverse complement strand
TCAAAATCACCCGGTTCTGCCAGCCACAGTAATTTTTGATTATAGAAAGACAGTTTTTCATTATCAATAATAAATTTGATTGTTTTAGATTCACCTGCATTCAATTGTATTTTTCTGAAATCTTTCAACTCTTTAACAGGCCTTGCAATAGAACCTACCTTATCTCTTAAATACAATTGCACAATTTCTTCTCCATCATACTTACCGGTGTTGGCAATAGTTACTGATACCTCAATCCGTTGATTACTTTTCATTTTCTTTTTACTCAACTGCAAATTGCTGTATTGAAAAGTGGTATAACTTAACCCATAACCAAACGCATACTTTGGAAAAATGGATAAATCATTATAAGAAGACTTGTAATTACGATTATCATCGCTTGTTGCAGGACGGCCTGTATTAAAATGACTGTAATAAACAGGTATCTGTCCAACACTACGTGGAAATGTAATGGGTAATTTTGCAGATGGATTGTAATCTCCAAACAGCACATCAGCAATAGCATTGCCAGCTTCACTGCCCAACCACCAGGTATATAAAATGGCAGGTACATTATCAGCAGTGTAATTAAAAACCAAAGGGCGGCCTGCATTTATTAAAACCACCACCGGCTTCCCGGTTGCCAAAAGTTCCTTCAATAAATCTTCCTGTACACCAGGGATATTAATGTTGCTTCGGCTTTTGGCCTCGCCACTCATATCTCTTCTTTCGCCAATGCTCAGTATAATAACATCGGCCTGTTTTGCTATGCCTACTGCTTCGGCAAATCCTTCCTTATTATCGCCTTCGATTTCGCAGCCTTTTGCATATAATAATTTTGTGTTGGCACTTACTTTATTTTTCACTCCCTCCCATTGCGATACAATAAAGTTTGAATCAACTCCGGGTAATTCAATATCCCAAAATCCTTTGTTTTGTTTTAAGGATTTGACCAATGGGCCAATAAAAGCAATTGTTTTGATATTTTTTGATAAGGGCAATAATTGATTTTCATTTTTTAACAACACAATACATTTTGCAGCAATTTGTCTTGCCGTTTTAGCATGTTCCGGATTGTTTAATTCTTTTTGTTCTCTTTCTGTATTACAAAATTTGAAAGGGTCATCAAACAAGCCGAGTTCGAATTTCTTTCGTAGAATTCTTCTTACTGCATCATCAATTAAAGCAATGGTCACTTTTTTATCTTTTACTAATTGCGCAAGGTTGTTTTTATAATTACGGCTTTCCATATCCATATCACATCCTGCAGTAATTGCTGACAATGCTGCCTCGTATTCATTTTTTACATTACCATGCTTTATCATTTCGCCGATAGAACCCCAATCACTTACTACAAATCCTTTAAAGCCCCATTTTCCTTTAAGAATATCCCGTTGCAAATATTTATTTCCTGTTGAAGGCACTCCATTAATATCATTGAATGAATTCATAAATGTAGCAGCGCCTGCATCTACTGCTGCTTTAAAAGGAGGTAAATACACTTCCCATAAAAGCCTGTCGCTCATATCAACGGAATTATAATCTCTACCGCCGATAGCTGCACCATAAGCCGCAAAATGTTTGGCACAAGCCATTACTGAATTAACGTCGCCCAATTTATTTCCCTGGAAACCTTTTACTCTTGCAAATGCGATCATAGAACCCAGGTAAGGGTCTTCCCCAGCACCTTCCATAACCCTTCCCCAGCGCGGGTCACGGGCAATATCAACCATAGGTGCAAAGGTCCAATGTATGCCACTTGCACTAGCTTCAGTTGCAGCGATTCTTGCTGATAATTTTATTGCATCCATATCCCAACTGGCTGCTTCTGCCAAGGGAATTGGAAAAGTGGTTTTATAACCATGTATTACATCCTGCCCAAACAGTAAAGGAATTTTTAAACGGGATTGCATTGCAATCTTTTGCCAGCTTTTTGTTCGTTCAGTCCCTAAACAATTTAACAATGAGCCAACCTGCCCATTCCGAATTTGGTTTGCTTTATCATTGTCTACTGTTACCGGGCCTGTTACAGTCAAGTCATCATTGTATTGGTTTAGCTGGCCAACTTTTTCCGCAAGGGTCATTAATCGCAAAACGGAATCAACTTTATGGTTAACTGATTTTTGTTGTGCCTGTGTATGATTAAATTGGATACAAGCAATTATTAAAAAGGGGAATTGAAATAATTTATTTTTCATAAACTTTCTGTTTAGCCAATCAATTGAGCTATCATAAATTATTTTAGGCCGCTTAATGCAGGTGAATTGAGATTAATTTTTCACAAATAATTACTATACTACTTAACTATAAAACAAGTGTTTGAATAGCATGTGGCAAAATATTTACAACAGCAGCATTCTTTCCTATGCATAAATTATAAGTTATTTTTTTATCACTTTGATTCATTACTATTATAGCAATTTTACCGTCTACGTTTATAAAAGCTGTAGTAAGTAACTGACTCCTGCTTGATGCACTTGTAATTTTTTTTGCACCCGGACGAATAAATTTGGAAAAATGTCCAATGTAATAATATGAATTGGTGTAAATCAATTCACCTGTTTGTGTATTGGCATGCATTGGGGCAAAACAAAAATTACCAACATGATTAGGTCCGCCTTTTTCATCCAATAAAATATTCCAATCAGTCCATCCCACAGTACCATTATTAAAATCATTGATCATTGAGCGACCATATTCTTCGCCCAATCCCCAAAAACTATATCGCTTTGCATTAAAACTTTCGGCACAGCCTTCAGTAAATAATAAATTCTTATCAGGGTATGCCTTGTGTACCAATCCCACATTTTCATACATAGGTTGTCCGCCACTCCAATCTTCATACCAATGAAAGCCCATACCCCATGCATATTTTGCAGCTTCAGGATCACCAAATATTATATTAGCCCTGTGAAACATCAAATCCCGGTTATGATCCCAAACGATAATTTTTTTATTACCTAAACCTTCTTTTTTCATTGTAGGACCCAGATATATTTTTAAAAAATCTTTTTCTTCGTTGGCGGTAAATATGCAAGATTCCCATTTCTGTGTAGCCATAGGTTCATTCTGTATAGTTATTCCCCAAACTGGAATCCCTTCTTTTCCGTATGCTTTGATAAATTTTGTAAAATAGTTGGCCCAGCTTTGAGCAAATGCTGGTTTTAATTTTCCTCCATGCAACATTTCATTATTGGTTTTCATATATGCTGGCGGACTCCATGGGCTTGCAAACAAAGTAAGTTTTCCGCCAGCTGCGGCAATCGCCTGTTTTATAAAAGGAATACGAAATTGTTTGTCATGATTAATATTAAATGAGTTTAATGAGGTGTCTCCTTCATTAACATAGGTATAACTGCCACTACTAAAATCACAACTATGGATATTAGTTCTTGCCAAAGTGTATCCAATACCTTTATCCTTATTATAATATGCCTGTAAGAATTCCTGCTGCTTTTCTTTGGGTAATTTTGCAAATGTTTCTGCACTGGCATCCGTTAAAGCTGCACCAATTCCCAAAAAGGTTTGAAATGTTTTAGCGGGATCTACAAAAATACTAAACTCTCCTTCTGTGGGTTGAGCTAATTCTTTAAAAATGATTTTATCAGTTATAGATAATCTGAAATTGGTACTATCAGCTGTAGTATAAACTGTAACTATCCGGTTTTTAATAGAAAAAGGAATTGCCTGTGGTTTGCTTTTTTGTTGAGAAAAAGCAAAAAAAGATGCCAGCAAAAGAGTGATTATAGCTATAATTTTCACGTTATAAATTGTTTAATAAAGTAATTCTTACCAAATATATGTTCCAGTAGAACCACTTTCTAATGAAGTGGTAACCCATTTACCATTGTATTTAATGTTAAATAATTCTGCAGCATTTCCATCATTTTCTATAATTAAAACTTTTTTTTCACCTGGGGTTTTAAATGCTACATTATTTAAATTACCAATTAAATTACTTGCAATTCTTACTGAACCGG
>JADGPY010000082.1 GCA_017882205.1 Chitinophagaceae bacterium | reverse complement strand
TGGAAGTGATCTATACCGGCTTACGTCAAACACCAGAGATGGTGGTGAATGCAGCTTTGCAGGAAGACGTAGATGCGATAGGTATTAGCATTTTAAGTGGGGCACATAATACTGTTTTCCCCAAGATCTGGCAGCTCATGAAAGATAAGAAGATGGATGATGTATTGCTGACAGGAGGTGGTATTATTCCTGGAGATGACATGCAGAAATTGAACGAAATGGGTGTTGGCAAATTATTTGCTCCTGGTACTCCAACCTCGGAGATCGCGGTCTATATTAAAAATTGGGTCAAAGAGCATAGAAGTTATTAAAGTTTTACAGGCTTCAACATAAAATTCATGAATATGTATTCCACATTATTAACGAGTTTAGAAGACAGCATACTAACCATTACCGTGAACCGTCCGGATAAGTTGAATGCACTTAACCAACAGGTTATGCGGGACATAGATGGGGTAATGGATGAGGTGTATTCAAACAAGGAAATTCGCTCAGTTATCATCACAGGTGCAGGTGAAAAATCCTTTGTTGCGGGTGCTGATATTTCTGAATTTGTTGGACTTACCAGCCCACAGGGTTTATCATTAGCAAAAAATGGACAGGATATATTCTTCAAAATAGAGAATTCTCCCAAGCCTGTTATAGCGGCTGTTAATGGTTTTGCTTTGGGAGGTGGCTGCGAACTTGCTATGGCTTGTCATTTCCGTATAGCTTCTGAAAATGCAAAGTTTGGCCAACCCGAAGTTACCCTGGGACTCATACCAGGATATGGTGGAACGCAACGATTAACGATGTTAATAGGCAAAGGTAAAGCAATTGAATTACTGTTAACCGGAAGCATGATAGATGCTAATACTGCCCTCCAATATAGATTAGTTAGCTACGTTGTACCACAAGCTGAGTTGCTACAAAAAGCACGTTCTATCCTGGAAGTTATAAACTCCAAGCCCGCACATGTCATCACCAGGTGTATCACAGCAGCGAATGCTGCATTTACCGGGATCAAAGGCTATGAGGTAGAATTATTCGGATTTGGAGAATGTTTTTCAACTGAAGATATGAAGGAAGGAACCAGTGCATTTTTAGAAAAACGGAAACCGGTTTTTAAAGGGCAGTAGATAGACAGCCTCAGTCCCAAGGCTGAAGCCTTGGGTTAATTAATGATATAAGCTTAGTATCGTTAGTTCTTCTTTCTTGCCTCCCTCAGGTTGGATCAGTACTTTAAGATCATTGTCGCCGCCACTATCAAAATAAACAACTTTGATTTTATGAAAGCCCTTTTTTAGTGCAGCTTTCCCACTCTTTTCTGAGTTTCCATGATCCCCGTCATTATTTACCACCTCCATATCATCAATAAATAGTTTACTTCCATCATCCGACTGTGTAAAGAAAGTATAAAAACTCCCAGCGTCTATTTTGATATATCCATCAAATTGAAAAGCGAATTTTTCCTTACGCATTTTTCCCTTAATAGAAATTTCATTTGCAACACCTGTTTTAATAACCGGTTCAAGCTCCACAGATTTCAAAGTAATATTGGTAGCAGGTTCAAAATATTTATAACCAATTCCAGTTTTCAGGCCTTTTACTTTTACGGCATCTTTCCAAATATATTTAACCAAAGAAGTAGCAACGGAACTACTTGGTAAAACGCCTGGTTTTAAAGTTTTAGCTTTAATAATTCCGGGTGGATTGCCAATAAATGGTTTGATGTATAATGTCGATGCCTCAGTTGGTTCACTGCCATCTTGTGTATACCTGATTTCCCCAGCTCCATTGGCAACCATTTGAATTTCCGGGGTTAAAAATATAGAATTATAAGATACTTTGATGGTTGGTTTCTGGGTAAAAGCGCCATAGTTACTGATCTTCACTACATAAGCATCCGATGATCTTATTTTATTTGGATTGTAATCGGGAAGATTGATAGAGAGATTTTCTCCTTCCTCTTGCCATACCAGGTTTTCCCCTGTTGATAAAAAACTAATCTTTGTTCCGGCTGCCAATTGTATGTTTTTTAATACTAACTGCTTGCCATCCGGATATTTTGGAAAAATGGCATAGAGCGAATTCGTTTTTGAATTATAAGTATAAAAAATATCCTTTACTGCAGAACCTTGAAATGGAATTTTCCACCTGCTTGCTCCATAAATTGATTCACCATTGACAGCCAGCCATTGCCCAATCTGTAATAAACGTTCCTGCATGATCGGAGGTATTTTCCCATGTTCATCGGGACCAATATCCAATAAAAAATTTCCACCCCTGCTCACTTTATCAACCAGGGCAATTATTAGTGATTGAGCTGTATTGTAATCCCATGCATCCTCCTCACGGTTATAACCATAAGACTTTCCCATACCACGACTCTCTTCCCAATAATGATCTTCAAAATCCACATCTGGTTGGTATTCTGGCGTGAACACTCCCCCATGCAAAAAACGAACGCCGGAACCCCAACGATCGTATGTAACTACCCGATCCTTTACAGGACTTTCATTATATATCCATTGCAAAAACTCTTTTGATTTCCAGGTTTCTTCACTTGCATCCCAATCACCATCAGTCCAGAACACATCAGGCTGATAGGTGGTAATAAGTTCTTTCATCTGGGGCCATACATGCTGAAGGGCATATTTATTCTTATCAGACTTCCAAAGCGGATTAAACCATTCATATAATGAATAGTACATTCCCGGGTGCACGGACGTCTTTCTTACTGCCTTGAATAAATCGCCCAATAAATCTCTCTTAGGACCAACATCAACAGCATTCCATGGAAATCCCCAGTCTTTATTTGCTTCCTTGCTTGGCCATAATGTAAATCCATCATGATGTTTGGAAGTCAGCACAATATATTTTGCGCCTGATTTTTCAAAAAGTCGCGCCCATTCTTCAGGATCAAACAATTCAGCTTTAAAATCATTGGCTAATTGGTAATATGTTTTATCTCCAAATTTGGCTTTATGAAATTTTATTCTTGCACTATCGCCATTTTGCAATCCATTTTGATACCATTCAGAATAGCTTCCTTTTGGTCCCCAGCCTGGAACAGCATAAACTCCCCAATGAATAAAAATGCCAAACTTGGCATCTTTGTACCATTGTGGAACGGGCCGTGAATCAAGGCTTTCCCAGTTGGCCTGATAGGTTTGTCCAAAAGAGTGTGAGAAAATAAATAAGCTGAAAGCAAAGAATAATTTTTTCATAATAACCTGTTTTTAAACGAAACATTTCTGTTATCGAAAAACCCTAATCACTTTCACAAACCTACTTTTATAATAATCATTCAGCGGGGTTATTACAACCCCATATACTTTCCCGGAAGAAGAATGTATGAAAAGCACATTCCCATTCTCATTAGAAATAATGATACCCATGTGACCAATTGTTCTTTCTGTACTATCCGTGCCGGTAAAAAGTATAAGATCCCCCTGCCTGCTCACTTGCACATCAACCGGCACTCCAACATTTTCAAAATCCCTTGATGAACGTGGGACAGAAATCTTAAAATGATTGAATACATAAGTGATAAACCCAGAACAGTCAAATCCTTGCGCCGGATCAGTAGATGCATATTTATAGGGTATACCAACCAGGGTAAGGGCAAATTCAACAAGTTTATCCGAAGTGAGTCCTGCAGCACGAATGGAACGATCCAATGATGTATCGGTATCCATTACCTTCCCCTCTATTTCCAGGTGAAGAGGCAAAACAGAATCAGCTCGTAGTGTGTCCCTTTTAATAACAGGATCGATAACAGATTCACTTTTAACTGAATCTTTAACGGCAAGGAAATCACAAGAGGCAAATAAGAACAATATTAAAAAGTATATTGGCAGCTTCATAGAATATACT
>JADGPY010000412.1 GCA_017882205.1 Chitinophagaceae bacterium | reverse complement strand
TTTATTTAGATTTAATTCGTTGATAATGTTCTTACAATTTTGTAAACGTATGACTTTATTCCGAACTTTTACGCTGCTTAGAAAAAAGTTTTTTATTCTTTAAACAGAAGCGTTTCTCACAAATACCGTTCCGGTTGTTTTTCTTAACACCATAATAGTTAATTCTTTCTGTGCTATATTGCCTCCTATAACACATGGAGTTCGCTAAAAATCTTATTGCAGAAGAATTAATTGCTTTTGAAAAAAAGTTTGCCGATGCGGTAAAAAGCCAGACACCCCTGCTTGACCGTATAATGAAATATATTATCAAACGAAAGGGAAAGCAGCTCAGACCTATGTTTGTGTTTTTATGCGCAAAATTACATGGCGAGGTTAACGAGTCAACTTATCGTGCAGCAGCCCTGGTCGAACTGCTTCACACAGCCACTCTTGTCCATGATGATGTAGTTGACGAATCTCTTGAACGAAGAGGTTTTTTTTCTATTAACGCACTGTGGAAAAATAAAATCGCAGTGCTTGTAGGCGATTACCTTCTTTCAAAAGGTCTTCTTTTATCCACAAGTGGGGAAGATTTTAAACACCTCCACATACTTTCGGAAGCTGTAAAACAGATGAGTGAAGGTGAATTGCTTCAAATAGAGAAAGCCAGAAAATTGAATCTTAAAGAAGATGTTTACTTCGAGATAATACGCAGCAAAACCGCTTCTTTGTTATCCTCCGCTTGTAGTGTAGGTGCCTGGAGCACGAGTAAAGATGAAAAGATCACAGAAATGATGCGACTTTTTGGTGAAAAAGTGGGGATAGCATTCCAGATTAAGGATGATTTGTTTGATTATGGCAAAGAAGATATAGGCAAACCAACCGGTAACGACATAAAAGAGAAAAAACTAACACTACCATTGATCTACACTTTAAATAAGATTGATAAAGCAACCCGGCGTGAGATGATCTATATTATCAAAAATGAAAATAAAAATCCAAAAAAAGTTGGTTTTGTGTTGGATAAGGTCATTAGTTGCGGAGGAATAAGCTACGCTAATGAGAAGATGATTGCATATCGTGATGAAGCACTATCAATTCTACATGAATTCCCCGAAGGAGAAGTGCGGAAAGGCATTGAAGAGTTGGTTAGGTATACCACAGATAGGAAATATTAGTGCACAAAAAATAAAATTGTTCAAGTAAATGCTTCAGAAAAGATGGAATATATTACCCATTGATGAACAGAAAGTGGAGGAACTACACCAGTCGCTTTCGATAAGCCGGACAATTTGCAACATTCTGATTCAGAGATCTGTTGACTCATATAATGCAGCAAAGAAATACTTTCGCCCTAAACTTTCGGATTTGCATAGTCCATGGCTAATGAAAGACATGGATAAAGCAGTTAAACGAATTCTTACCGCAATAGATAACAAGGAAAAGATCCTGGTTTTTGGTGATTATGATGTAGATGGTACCTCCTCCGTGGCCTGCATGTATAGCTTTCTAAAAAAAAATTATAATAGTGAACTGGTTGATTTTTACATCCCCCACCGTTACCGTGAAGGGTATGGTATAAGTAGGATGGGTATTGATTTTGCAAATCAAAATAATTTTTCACTCATCATCTCATTGGATTGTGGAATCAAAGCAACTGATTTGATAGCTTATGCCAAGAGCCTGGGATTGGATTTCATTGTATGTGATCATCACCTGCCTGATTTAGTTCTACCACCAGCGGTGGCTATCCTGAACCCAAAACAAAGTGATTGTCCATACCCCTACAAAGAACTTTGCGGTTGCGGTGTTGGATTTAAACTCATAACTGCACTCTGTGAGAAATTGAGCCTTGACGAAACAAATTATTTATGCTTTTTAGACCTTGTAGCAACCGCCATCGCAGCAGATATTGTGCCCTTGACCGGCGAAAACCGCGTACTTGCCTGGTATGGATTAATTAAAATAAATAATGACCCCTGTGCCGGTATAAAAGCATTAGTACAATTGAGCGGCATTAAAAATAATTTCAGTATTCAGAACGTAGCATTCATCATCGCCCCTCGTGTAAACGCTGCGGGAAGGATGGACGATGCAAGAAAAGCAGTTTTGATGTTTGTGGAAGAAGATCCCATTGAAGCACTCAAATATGCAGAAATACTGCACAGTGATAACTCAGACCGCAAGGAAGCAGAAAATAGTATTACGCAAGAAGCACTCGCTTTAATTGAAGGGAATGAAATGATGATAACAAGAAACTCCACCGTTGTATTTAAATCTCATTGGCATAAAGGAGTTGTGGGAATAGTTGCATCCCGTTTGATTGAAAAATATTACAGGCCCACTGTAGTGCTCACTCAAAGCGGGAATGTTGTATCCGGGAGTGCAAGAAGTGTTACTGGATTTAATCTTTACGAAGCCGTACATGCATGCAAAGACCACCTTCTTGGCTATGGAGGCCACTTTGCTGCTGCAGGCATGACAATGCTTCCGGGTAATGTACTGGCTTTTAGTACCAGTTTCGAGAAAGCAGTATCCTCCACGATAGAACCTCATATGCTCGTGCCAATCATCAACATTGATGCTGAAATAGAATTTAAACATATTCGCTCAGGTTTCTACAATATAATATCCCAGATGGAACCATTTGGTCCGGAAAATACAAGGCCCGTTTTTATTTCAAGAAATGTTCATGAGACGGGCTATTCGAAAATTGCCAAGGAACTCCATATTCGATTTGTATTAAAACAGGACAATTGCGTACTTACCGGGATCGGTTTTAATATGGCCGAAAAATTCCATCTGCTTCAAATGAATAATCCATTGGATATTGTTTTTACGATAGACGAAAATGAGTGGAATGGTGAAAAACAATTGCAACTGAAAATGCTGGATATACGATTATCAACTACCATACTATCTTAACAGCCTTATCGTGAAATATTTTTATTACCTGAGGTATTTTTTTTTTATTACATTCAATTGGAACCCAAGGCTGGCATGGTTTACAGTTTACCACGAAATAAGAGGTGAAAAAAAATACGGGATCAACACTTCCCGATTAAATAGCTTAAAAAAACTTACATTAAAAGGCAATATTGATGAAGCCGAAATATACCAGGGTACAAATTATTTTTTGTTGGAACACTTGTTTGAAAAGCTTCAGTCATTAGGAGCCAACAATAACATTATAGATTTTGGATCGGGTAAGGGAAGAGTGTTAGTGGTAGCTGCCTTTTATGGTTTTAAAAAGATCACCGGAATTGAGTTTGGAAAAGAGTTATGTATTGAAGCAAGGAAAACAATTAATAATGTTCAACAAAAATTCCCCGAAAAAATATTTAATGTTATCTATGCAAATGCTGCTGATTATGAAATAGCGGATGATACGAATGTTTTTTTCTTTTTTAATCCTTTTAGCGAGAAAGTAATGCTTGCAGTGGTGAAAAATATATTACTATCCTTAAAAAAAAGTTCTCGTACAGTGTATGTAGTTTATATAAATCCTTTGCACAAAGAGATTTTTATGAGTGCCGGCTTTGAAGAGATCTACTTCTTTCAAAAACTATTCTATATACAGGCAAGCATATTGAAAAAGGAAATTGACGATATTTCCCAAGGCTAAAGCCTTAAGTTAGATGAGGGGGATGCTTTTAACCCAAGGCTTTAGCTTTGGGAACCTATCCTGCTCTTTTTTCCACTCATCATTTCTACACTCCTATTGATAAAATTGGTAAGATCATTACCTTTTAATAATCCCTGTGATAATAAAGCAAGATCCGCTAAATTCCTGGCCTGTTTTTCCTGCAGTTCTTTATCCTCTTCTTTTAATATTTCCTGGAAAATCGGGCTGTTTCCATTGACTGTAAGCGCTACCTCTTCAGGCATGCTGCCATAAAATGAGCCCATTCCACCATGTGAAGCCATATCTTTCATTCTTCGCATGAACTCAGGCCGTGTAGCAACAACCGGAGGCGCATCCGGGCTTAACCCTTTTATGCCAACACTGACGTGTAATTCAGGAATCTGAAACGTGAATAATTCTTTTAGTTTCTCTTCTTCTTCTTTACTTAGAACACTTTCATTATTATCATTTTTTTCAATGAGGTTTTCGGTAATTTCTGAATCAACCCTGGTAAATTGTACATCACTCCATTTCATCTCCATATTATTGATAAACGCTGCATCAACAATGGTTTGAAAATTTATAACAATATATCCTTTTTGCTGTGCTGCCTTAATGAAAGTATTTTGCTGCACAGGATCGGTAGTATATAACATTACCAGTTTTCCTTCTTTATTCTTCTGGGAGGCCTCAGTAGCACCCCGATATTCTTCAAGGGTATAAAATTTTTGTCCTTCAGCATCCTCATATAAATTAAATTTATTTGCCTTCTCTAAAAATTTATCATCAGTCATCATACCATACTTCACAAATAATCCAAGGCTTTCCCATTTTTGCTCAAACTCCTTCCTTTCCTTGAGAAATAATTCTTCCAGTTTATCAGCTACTTTTTTGGTGATATGGGAATTGATCTTTTTTACATTTGGGTCGCCTTGCAGGTAGCTACGACTAACATTTAATGGAATATCCGGGCTGTCGATAACTCCATGCAATAACATTAGAAATTCAGGTACTATGTCCTTTACTTCATCGGTTACAAAAACCTGGTTGCTATATAGCTGGATTTTATCTTTTTGAATTTCAAACCGCTCCTTGATCTTGGGAAAATATAAAATACCCGTAAGGTTAAACGGATAGTCAACATTCAAGTGGATCCAGAATAAGGGTGGTTCTCCGAATGGATATAATTCTTTGTAAAAATCCTGGTAGTCTTTTGCGGTAAGATCAGCAGGTTTTTTTGTCCATGCCGGGTTGGTATTGTT
>JADGPY010000081.1 GCA_017882205.1 Chitinophagaceae bacterium | reverse complement strand
GATTTATTAATTCCAAATTCCAATCCCCTTAATTCTGCTAACCCACGCAACCTGCCAATAGCGGAGTAACCCGGATAGGTTTTCTTGTTTAAGTCATCCAACATCTGATGCCCGTGATCAGGACGCACTGGAATAGATATTTTTCTTCGTTGCATTAATAAAACAATTTCTTTCACTACTGCATACATATCAACATCCCCGTCCAGATGGTCAGCTTCATAAAAATTTCCTTCATCATCTCTTTTTGTACTTCGCAAATGAAGAAAATGAATATGATCTCCCAATCGTTTTATCATGCCCACCAGGTCATTATCTGGCCTAACGCCAAAAGAACCGGTACAAAAACATAAACCGTTGGCCGGTGATGGAGCGGCGGCAAGCAATTCTTTAGCATCTTGTTCTGTGCTAACAATCCTTGGCAACCCTAAAATGGGGTATGGTGGATCATCAGGATGAATAGCCATCTTTAATCCTGCTTCTTCAGCAACCGGAACTACTTCCTGTAAAAAATAAAATAGATGCTGCTTTAATTTCATAGCATCGATATGTTCATATGTTTTTAAGGCGGCCAGGATCTGCTCTTCAGTAAAACGCTCCTCGCTACCGGGTAATCCCAATAAAGTATTACGGTATAGAATTTCTTTTTCTTCTGAGTTCATAATCTCAAAACGGGTAGTGGCTTTTTCTATCTCATCTTTCGTGTACTCATTTTCAGCACCAGGGCGTTTTAGAATAAACAAATCAAAAGCAATAAAGGCTGATTTTTCAAATCGAAGTGCTTTGCTCTTATCCGGCATTTCGTGATGAATATCGGTGCGCATCCAGTCCAGTATCGGCATAAAATTATAAGTAACTACTTTCAGTCCGCAGGCTGCAACATTTCGGAGGCTTTGTTTATAATTCTCAATATATAATTGATAATTGCCGGATTGTTTTTTAATATCCTCATGTACGGGGAGGCTTTCTATTACTGTCCATGTCATGCCTGCTTCCTCAACTTCCAATTTTCTTATATTGATCTCTATGATGGTCCAGACTTCTCCAACCGGAACATGGTGCAATGCTGTTACCACTCCACTGCATCCGGATTGTCGTATATCCCTTAGGCTAACAGGATCGTTTGGGCCGAACCAACGCATAGTTTGTTCCATCATCATACAGACAAAAATAAATATTTAAAAATAAACGCCGGATTCTTTAATAATCCGGCGTTTAGTATAGTCTGAAATAATATTATTGCAATCCTTTGATATACTCTGTAAATGCAGTTTTTTTATTGTAGCCGGCATCGAACAAAGTTGGAAAATCAGTATGCCCCCCGGTAACTATCCAGCTATCGGCATCGGTAAGATTCCACACGGTTAAGCCCCACCGTTGAGCAGCAGGAACATTTCTAAAATAAGATTCTGCTACGTACCTGTACTTCTGAGCCTGCATATCCAGTAGAGCTTGCGTTGAAGTAAAAGGGGATGCATTGGATGGATTTATTCTTACGTCCATTTCAGAGACATGAACAAATAATCCCGTTGCAGCCAATTTCTGAAAAGCATTATCAATACCTGCATTGGTTGTATTTATATTAATGTGCATTTGCAAACCCACACCGTGTATCGGCACAGCGGCAGCCTTTAATTCATTAATTATTTTAATCACAGAATCAAGCTTGCGGTTATCCGATTCAAGATTATAATCATTGATAAATAATTTTGCGGCCGGATCGGCAGCATTTGCCCAACGGAAAGCATTCGCAATATAGCCTCTGCCAAGATAATCTGCCCAGTAAAAATAATCACCACCACTTCCGGATGAATTAGAACTTGTTCTCAGATCACCCGTGCCATCTACCACCACTTCATTAGCCACATCCCAACTAACCACTTTTGTTTTGTATCGTGTTACCATTGTTGTGATCCAGTTTTGTAATGCACTATTCACTTGCACAGGATCAAGTATAGAAGATAAAAGTCCTACAGTAAGATTATCAATTAAAAATGTTCCTGCATTGGGAAAGTGAAATTTAATTGAAATTGAGTTTTCAGTTGGCGTGAAATTAAATGTGTATAGTGTCCATGTTGTAGTGAGCGGTTGGTCTTGAGCTGCATAATACGTGGTTCCCTGTGCAACTGCTCTTAACGACTGACCATTGGCCGCTGCCTTTGCCCAAAATATTAACCTATAACTGGAACCGCTTGTAACTGTAAAATTATCTGAAACAATTTGTATGCTATAAGCATTAGGGCCAGGGGTGGTTACCACAATTTTTGCCGCTTGTGTTCCAGATTGTACATCCGTTAATTCGAGAGAAATAGTTCCTGCAGTTGGAGGAGTTGCGGATACTTGTGTGAACCAGTTTGTATAGCCATTTTCAAAACCTGGATTAAGTACAGGATTAGATCCTGTGATTCCAGTTAAAGAACGCAGGTAAGTGCCATTATTATTTTGATGCCATGCAAGTACATGCCCGTGAATCGCCAATCCTCCGGCTTGTGCAAGACTCACAAAATCATCAGTCTTGGTGAAATCATAACTGCCATCATTTTTTACATTGGCGCCATGCTTCATTTGGTACTCGGCAGTCACTCTGTCGAATTGGGCTTTAACCAATGCAGCATAGCTTGTGTTGTTTTTGAATAAATCATAGCTTATGCCAACGCCAACAGGAACGCTGGATGCATCTTTTAAAATTGTAGGAGTAGTTACAGGGGGAGGAATAATAGTTCCCCCGCTGCTTGATTTTTTGCAGCCAACAAATAGTACAATTGAATACAAAAAAACAATTGCCGTTAAAAATGTTTTGTTTATCATAGCGAATAATTATTTTCTGATTTTATTTTACAAAAAGGAAGAAATATTTTCATACAATTTATTTATCCGCGGAGAAAGAGTGCTATTGAGTAACGGTTAGTTTTGTACTTTGCGTTTCATCAGATGCAGTGCCTACCATGATCGTAAAATCTCCCGGCTCAATTATCCATTTCATATCCTTGTCATAAAAAGACAATAGTTCAGGATTAATAATAAAGCTTACAGTCTGCGCCTGGCCAGGCTCCAGCCATATCTTTTTAAATCCTTTTAATTCCTTTACAGGTCTGGTAACAGAAGAATAATCGTCACGAATATACATTTGAACAACCTCTGCCCCTTTTCTGTTACCCGTATTTTTAACATCAACACTCAGTGTAGTATTTCCATTTTTTTTTATAGTTGAAGAAGACAATTTCAAATTGTTGTATTGAAAAGTTGTATAGCTTAATCCATGTCCGAAAGCAAATAAAGGAGTTACATCAAATCCCAAATTATATCCTCTGCGTGCAGATGGCTTGTAATTGTAATACACAGGAATATTACCAACGGATCCTGGAAAAGAAATAGGAAGCTTGCCACTGGGATTAATTTGACCGAACAATGCATCAGCGATGGCATAGCCACCTTCCTGGCCCAGGTACCAGCATTGCATTACCGCAGGTACTATACTGCATAGATAACCAATGCTCAATGGTGGTCCGCTGTTTACAAAAGCGCATGTAGGCTTGCCAATAGCAGTAATTTCTTTTATCAATTCATTTTGGCCGTTTAACAATTCCAATGTTGGCAGATCGCCCAGATGATTTGTTGCCCATCCTTCGCGGCTTGTACTTTCATTTCCACCAACAAATAGTACAACCATATCTGCCTGTTTGGCTACTTCCACAGCATCTGCAATTCTCTTTTTATTTTCTACAGAATTGGCAAGATTAATTGTATCTGCAAACCAATTATTTTTATCAGTGATCTTCACACCTTCTGCATACAATACTTTTATACTGTTGCCATATTTTTCTCTAATAGCATCCAAAGGTGAAATGCAAACACGAGGCTTACTGGAGTATCCTCCGAGCAAACATTTATCAGCATTAGGTCCTATGAGTGCAATGGTTTTAATTTTGTTTTTATCAAGGGGTAAAAAATTATTATCATTTTTCAACAGTACCATTGCCTCTGTTGCCGCTTTGTAAGCAACTGCTCTTTTTTGCGTATTGCCAACAATTTCTTCAGCCCTATCAGGATCTACGTAAGGATCATCAAACAATCCTAACCGGAATTTGGTGATTAGGATCCTAATCACTGATTCATCCAATTCTGTTTCAGATATTTTTCCATTCTTAACAGATAATTCCAGGTTTTTAAAGCCATCAGGGTCTGGGGTTTCTATATTCACACCGGCTTTAAAAGCTAACACTCCCGCTTCATCATATGAAGGAGTTATTTTGTGAAGATCACTTACATCTCTAATGGCAAAATAATCGGAAACAATAAGACCCTTAAATCCCCATTCCTTTCTTAAAATATCAGTGAGCAGGTATTTATTAATGTGCGCAGGTAAGCCCCACAGTTCATTATAAGTTGCCATTACATTCATCACATTTGCTTCTTTAATGCAGGCTTGGAAAGGTTTTAAGAATATTTCCCTGGCAGTGCGTTCATCTATATTGCTTGGAGAAACATTGATCCCTCCTTCACTTTGCCCGTGAATACCAAAATGCTTCAAAGTAGCTGCTACATTGCTTTTGCCAAGATAAACCCCTTCTCCCTGGTAAGCTTTTATTTCCGCAATTGCCAATCGTGAAATTAGAAATGGATCTTCCCCAAGAGTTTCTTCTGTCCTACCCCAACGTGGATCACGGGCAACATCCACCACCGGTGCCAATACCTGCTGACCTCCTCTTGCTCTTACTTCTTCAGCAACGTTTTTATATATTTCCGTCATCAGGTTTTCATTCCATGTACTTGCCAAACCAATTGGAATAGGAAAGTTTGTAGCATCCTGGGTTTGTTGTCCATGCAAACTTTCTTCATGCACCATCACAGGAATGCCTAACCTTGTTTTCTCAATAAAATAATGTTGAATTTTATTGTACAATAACGCAGCTTGCTTCGGATGGTAACCGTAACTGTTAGGTCCTGCATTTTCATTAAGCCTGGCTAATTCTCCCAGTCCGTTTTTTATATTTTTCTCTGCTTTTACTTCATCGAAGTCTCCCTGATCATTTAATATCTGCGATTTTTGAATCCATAAGCATTGGGTTTGCATTACTTTTTCCTTAAGGGTCATTCTTTGCAATAAATCTTTAGCCCTCGTTTCCGGGGAAAGATTTTTGTTCTTGTATACGGGTTGCTGGCCAAAAACAACAAGCAACAAGCAACAAACTGCAAGAAATGAAAGAGATATTTTTTTCATAGTATTTATTTGGCAACACCTAATGGTGAGAAATACATGAAGATGCCTACAATGATTACAACAACGATCAAAGAAAGAATAACATCCCATTTGTTCCAGCTTGCTCTGCTTGCAGCCCTGTCTTCCGCAACTGTGGTGGCAAAAGTTAAACCTCTTATCTGTTCTTCGCTTGGCTTTGGTGTTAGCAGACTTACAATCACCATCACCGCAATTGAAAAGAGGAATAAATAAATACAGAAGTAAAGAAAATTAATAGTTGCAAAGTCATGAAGTACTCCGGTTAAATCAGTTTGAAGCAGTTCCAGTGTAAGCTTGATTATACCAATTATGAAACCAGCTACCATGGCCGTGAAGGCTCCCTTTGCATTAAGACGTTTAAAAAATACGCCCAGCAGGAAAACTGCAGCAATAGGAGGAGCTAAATAGGACTGCACACTTTGCAGGTATTGATATAATGTTCCTGATATCCTACCCATCAATGGAATCCAAGCCATACCAAGTAATACGACAACACCGGTTGCCATACGTCCAACTTTTACCAACTCTTTGCCACTTGCAGCTGGTTTCATTTTCTGGTATATATCCATTGTAAATAAAGTTGAACAGGCATTATAAACAGAAGCTAATGAGCTCATCAATGCAGCGAGTAATCCGCCTGCCAATAAACCTCTTAATCCGAGAGGCATAATAGCTTTAACCAAAGTTGGAAAAGCTGCATTGTTATCAGTTAAGGTTAATGTTCCTTGTTTAACCATTGCCACTGCTATCAAACCAGGAATAAGAAAAATAAAAAAAGGAAGCAATTTTAAGTAGGCGGCAAATATAGTCCCTCTTCTTGCTTCACGTTCGTTTTTACCGGCCAGGCAACGCTGCACAATATGCTGGTCGGTGCACCAATACCACACACCCACAATAGGCGAAGCAAACAATATACCCAGCCATGGAAAATTAGGATCACTTAATGGACGGAACATATTGAGGTTTTCTTTCGGCACAGAGTTTATCATTGCATGCCAACCGCCAACTTTGTCTAACCCGATAAACAATAATACTGCAGAGCCTAACAGTAACACAATTGCCTGTATAGCTTCAGTGTACATAACTGTATGCAACCCCCCCAATATGGTATAAATTCCTGTTATCACTACAAGAATAATTGCGCCAGTCCAGAAGTCCACTCCTAAAAAAGAATTAAACACCAGTGCCCCGGCAAAAATAGTTACTGATGCTTTGGCAATAACATAACTTAATAATTGTATAATAGATAATAATCGTCTTGCTTTTGCATTGAAACGTCTCTCCAAAAACTCAGGCATTGTATATACCATGCTTCTCATATAGAAAGGAACAAATACCCATCCCAGGAGAAGAACGATCCACGAATGCAATTCGTAATGTCCCATCACGAGTCCTGATGTAGCCCCTGTTCCGGCAAGACCCACAATATGCTCCGAGCCTACGTTGGAAGCTAATATAGAAGCTCCGATAACCCACCAGCCTAAATTTCTGTTCGCTAAAAAATAATCTGATGGTGATGCTTTGCTTTTCCTTATTGACCAGACAGAAATACCTGCAATGATCAACATATATAATACTACAAACAGTATATCAATTGTTCCAAGATGCATAATCGTTATTTTAGTTTTGAATAATATAGGAAAACGTCTTCTATAGCTATATGAACCTGTTGATAATATTTTCCAGGTATTCCTGTCTACCACTAATAACCTGTGGCTCACCTTTTTCTATTGCATAATTTCTCAGATCTTCCAATGATAGTTTCTCTTGTTCAAATTCCATTCCTTTGCCATTATCAAAAGAACCGTACCGATCCTCACGGATCTTTTTATAATCTGATTTTTGCAAAATATTATCCGCAATTATTAATGCTCTTGCAAACGCATCCATTCCACCTATGTGTGCATGAAACAGATCTTCAGGGTCAGTAGAGTTTCTCCTGATCTTTGCATCGAAGTTTATTCCTCCTCCCTGAAGGCCACTTGATTCCATCACTACCAGCATTGCTTCCACCAATTCATAAAGATTATTAGGAAACTGGTCTGTGTCCCAGCCATTTTGGTAATCACCGCGGTTAGCATCCATAGATCCAAGTAACCCTGCATCTGCTGCCACCTGTAATTCATGCTGGAATGTATGGCCCGCAAGGGTTGCATGATTCACTTCCAGGTTTAGTTTAAAATCTTTATCCAGATCGTATTGTCTCAAAAAACTTATCACCGTTGCAGCATCATAATCGTATTGATGCTTGCTCGGTTCGCAAGGCTTTGGTTCAATGAAGAAGTTTCCCCTAAATCCATTAGATCTGGCATAATCTTTTGATGCATGCAAGAATTTTGCAAAATGTTCCTGCTCTCTTTTCATGTTAGTATTTAGCAAACTCATATAGCCTTCACGTCCACCCCAGAAAACATAATTTTCTCCTTCTAAATAAATAGTTGCATCTAATGCTGCTTTCACCTGTGCACCTGCGTGCGCCAGCACATGAAAGTCAGGATTGGTTGCAGCACCATTCATATATCTTCTATTCGAAAATAAATTCGCAGTGCCCCATAATAATTTAACACCACTATCTTTTTGCTTTAGCTTTGCATATTCTGCAATTGCGAGCAGCCTTTTTTCATTGTTTGCAACATCATTGGTGTAATCCACTACGTCTACATCATGAAAACAATAAAAAGGTAAATTCATCTTTGTGATGAATTCAAATGCTGCATCCATTTTATCTTTCGCTCTTTCTATTGGATCGGCACTTTCATTCCAGGGAAACAGGTGTGTTGGCTCTCCAAATGGGTCTGCGCCACTGCCATTGAACGAATGCCAGTAAGCACATGAATACCGCAAATGCTCTTTAAGCGTTTTACCTGTTATAATTTTATTTTCATCATACCACCGGAAGGCGAATGGATTATCGCTTTCCACACCTTCAAATTTTATCTGTGGTATATTTTTAAAGTATTCTATGTCTCCTTTTATTACCTGCATAATTTTCTATTTTAGTTACCCTTTTTATTCTTTGTCCAGCAAATATATTTCTAACAATTTTTTCCATTCTTTATACAATTCCTCATACAACTTAATATTGGTTGGCTCAACTTTTTGCAGTGGCTTAAAGTTACTAAATGCCTCGTCTAAAGATCTATAAACCCCTGCACCTATCCCTGCGCCAAGCGCGGCTCCTATACTTCCGTCATTTGTATACAATTCAACCGGAACACCAGTTGCATTCACAAAAGATTGGACAAATACTTCACTCAAAAATAAATTCGCTTTACCTGCACGAATTATTGTTGGATGAAGTCCATTCTCCTTCATGATATCCAAACCATAGCGAAAAGCAAATGCAATTCCTTCCTGGACCGCTCTAAAAATATGTGCTTTTGAATGTTTGTTAAGATCAATATTATTGATATGAGCACCTATCATTTTATTTCGCAACATTCTTTCTGCCCCATTCCCAAAAGGCAAAATAGATAAACCAGCACTGCCTGGTTCTATTTTAGAAGCCTTCGCATTTATATTATCGTAGGTTAGATCACCACATATTTTTTTTATCCAACTGTTCATAATGCCGGTGCCATTAATACACAGTAAGACGCCAATTCTTTTTTTATCATTAGTGTGATTAACGTGTACAAAAGCGTTTACTCTTGAGAATTTATCAGCTATTAATTTATCTGTTACAGCATAGATCACTCCCGAAGTTCCGGCGGTAGCTGCAACTTCTCCAGGTTGCAACACATTTAAAGAAAGTGCATTATTGAGCTGATCGCCTGCCTTGTAAGTAACAGGTATATTTTCTGTCAGTGATAATAGTGTCGACATTTCAGGCAACAGTCGACCATGCTCAGAAAAAAGGGGGTAAATTTTGGGAATGATTGATTTGTCAATATCATAATGCTGCAATATATCTTCAGAAATTTTATCTTCTTTAAAATCCCAAAATATTCCTTCAGATAAAGCAGAAGATGTTGTTGTGATCTCCCCCGTTAGCTTCATTGCAATAAAATCACCTGGCAACATCATCTTATAAACTAACTTATAAATTTCAGGCTCATTATTTTTTACCCAGGATAATTTTGAAGCCGTAAAATTTCCGGGAGAATTTAAGAGGCAGGAAGAGCAAATTTCTTCACCAATATTAATTAAGGCATTTTCACCAGTTTCTACAGCTCTACTGTCGCACCAGATAATAGAATCTCTTAAAACCTGTTGCTGTTTATCAATTAAAACCAGGCCATGCATCTGATATGCAATTCCTATCGCAGCAATTTGTTTGGGATCAAATGTATTAGTTGTATTCAATTTTTTTATTGCCTGCAATGTATGCTGCCACCACATTTCAGGAGATTGCTCCGCCCACCCTGTTTGTAAAGAAGTAATACCTGCTTCGGTTTCGGGATATTGGGTTGATGCAATACATCGTTGTGTTACAGCATCAACAACGGATACTTTAATAGATGAAGTGCCAACGTCAATTCCGAGTAGCAGCATGTTGACTGTATTATTTCTGACTAAAGTTACTGATAGCTACTTTTAAAAGAAAGGAAGGATGAATAAATTCATCCCTCCTTTTACCGGCATATCAGAAAACATCATTTAATATCCTGGATTTTGAGGGAAAGCTGGGCCTTCCGTAACGAGGTCAATCTGGTCTTGCGGAATTGGTCTTAAAGCATGGGTAGGTTTAATATTTGGTGCAGCTTCCGTATTATATGTTGTTACCCTTGATACAAGTGATTTTGTACGCACTAAATCCCACCATCTTTGCCATTCGGCATAAAACTCACGGGTACGCTCATCCAGTATAAAATCGAGCGTAACCTGGGCAGGTGTAATGGTCATAGCCGCAGCAGCAGCAGTATTTTGTGCAGCAGTGTTGGAGCTTCTCCAGGCGGCTCTTTGCCTTACAACATTGATCATTGCAGCAGCATTTACGTTATCTCCTGCTTTAAAAGCAGCTTCAGCAGCAATCATGTAAACATCCGAGAATCTGTATAAAACGCATGGCCTGGTTGATGGGTCGTTCACACCAACCCTGCTGGGGTCATCAAATTTTTTCACAGCAGGAAACCAGGTATTACTTTGCAGACTGGGGGGTATAATAATTCCCTTAAAAGGCCTTGCGCCTACAGCCTGGGGTGCTCCAACAACTTCAAAAGGAGGTATCCATATTGCAGTATCTACCCCTACGGTTAATGTTCCTCTTGTGCCCGTAACACCTGCAGTATTAGCTATCCATACGGTTTGAAAGGTTTTGTCGTAACGTGAATCATTACTCCTTTCTGCAAAAGCCTGTCCAAGAATATAGTTATTATTAGGCCTTGTACGGATATAAGGACGGCCATTCGCAATATCTCTTGTCATCATGGCGGTACCAGCGCTTACAAGAACACCTCCGGAAATATTTGCATTAATACCCAGAGTAGGATAATTAAACCTGTTGAACCATGGAGTTAAATTATTGCCTGCAGCTCCAGATGACCCGGGCTGATAATTGCCATATTTTGTATCATTGGTATGGTCGCTTGTAAAAAGGGTTTCTTTACCATAATCATTGGCGGGTTTAAAAGCATCCCCATAATCCTGCCATAAATCTGCACCATAAGTAGCTTTATTGGCGATAAGAGTAGAAGCGATGGTATAAGCCTGGGTAAAATCAGCAGGAGTGTTATTTAACCATCCTCTCGTAAGGTAAGCTTTTGCCAGAAGATACAGTGCTGTTGCCTGGCTGGCAGCCTTTCCTCCAAAAGGTTGTGCAGCGGTAGCAGTTGCCGGTGAGCTAACCTGCAATTCTGTAGATGCGTCTGTTAAATCTTTGATAATGGCGGCATATACATCTGAAGCAGGTTGACGGGAATCGCCTGATGATGAAGTGGTATTAAATGAAAGATGCAAGGGTATATCACCAAAAGTTTGCACAAGGTGAAAATAATAAAATGCCCGCATAAACTTAGCCTGTGCAAGGTATTGTTTCTTAGTGGCTGCATCTAAATCCACTGTTTGACCAAACTCTAAAATGCCGTTCAGCGTATTAATATCCTGGTAACCTACAGTCCAAATTCCGCCATTCATAAGAGCGCTCGTAAGACCATTGTAATTATAAAACTGGATGCCGCTGGCGCTGGCACCCGACAAATGCTCGTCTGTACCTACACAAACCTGGGCTGACCAGCCTTCTGTACCCCACAAGCTACGCATATCGTTATAAGCACCTGCAACACCTCCAATAATTCCCGCAGGCGTGCTGAAAAAAGACGGTACTATACCGGATCTGGGATTCTCCTGCAACAATTTCTTACATCCGCCAGTACTAAGTGCTAAGGCAATTAATCCAGCACATGTTATTTTTTTAT